>JAIQGB010000002.1 GCA_020072905.1 Terriglobia bacterium
GCGGGGGCAGTTTTTTCTTGACAGGGAGCCCGCGAACGGGTATAAAAAGCATATTTATACCTCGCGTGCATAAATATTCTAGAGGCGCGGGGAGAGAGGCGCAAGATTTGGGAACCGTGGTGGAGACCGGAGTTTCGCCGCAGCATCGCACACCGTCGCCACGGGAGTGTGTGCGTGCCGCCGTGGCCGGCGCCACCGGCTACGCGGGTGGCGAGCTCATCTCCATTCTTTTGCGTCACTCTCACGCTCGCATCGTCCGGCTGATGGCCGAGATTCCCAAGCCCCTGCCCATTGAGGGGGCCCATCCGGCCTTGCGCGGAAAGGGTTTGCCGGTCTGCGAGCTTCCGGCCCTGGATGACCTCCGCCCTTCCGACGTCGATCTGGTTTTTCTGGCCACGCCGCATGAGGCCTCCCACCATATCGTGCCGGGTCTCCTGGGCCGCGGCCTGCGCGTGGTGGACTTGAGCGCGGCGTTCCGACTGAAGGATGCCGCCGCCTACCCGCGTTGGTACGGGTTCAAGCATTCGGCGGCGGCAGCGCTCGGGGAGGCTGTCTACGGCGCCCCCGAGCTCTACGCGGACGAAATTCGCAAGGCACGGCTGGTGGCCAATCCCGGCTGCTATGCCACGTCGGTCATTCTCGCTCTCACTCCTCTGCTGCGCGCGGGCTGGGCGAATGTCGAAGCGGGCATTGTTGCGGATGCGAAATCGGGCGCCACGGGCGCGGGCCGGACGCCTAACGACAAGCTGCACTTCCCGGAGGTGAACGAGAACCTCCGCGCCTACGGGCTGTTCAATCACCGGCACGTTCCGGAGATGCTCCAACTCCTGGACTTGAAGGAGAAGGATTTCATCTTCACGCCGCATCTGCTGCCCATCAATCGCGGCATTCTGAGCACGATTTATGTGCGGCTCGCCGGCGGGCGCACGGTGGAGGAGATCGTGTCGCTCTACCGCGAGTTCTATGCGCGCGCCCCCATGGTGCGGGTGTACGGCGCGGGCGGGATGCCGGAGATTCAGGCGGTGGCCCGCACCAATTATTTTGACGTGGGCTTTGCCCTCGATGCGGCGAGCCAACGGTTGATTGTCATCTCCGCTCTGGACAACCTGGCTAAGGGTGCCGCGGGCCAGGCCGTGCAGAACATGAACCTGATGTACGGCTTCCCAGAGGAGACCGCGCTCGTATGAAGATCGTCGTCAAGATCGGCGGGCAGGCGGCGGAGGCAGCGGCAGTTCGTCGCGATTTGGCGCGGCAGATCGCCCAACTGCGCCGCGCCGGCCATCAGGTCACGGTCGTCCACGGCGGCGGGAAGCTCTTGACCCAGACACTCGAGCGTCTGGGGATTCCTGTGCAATTTCATCACGGATTGCGGGTAACTGATGCGGCCACACGCGACGTGGCGCTGATGGTCCTGGCCGGAATGGTCAACAAGCAGTGGGTGGCGGAATTGGACGCGCAAGGCCAGCCGGCGCTGGGAATTTGCGGCGGAGACGCCGGTCTGGTGCTGGCCCGCCGGCTCACGGCCCGCGCCGGGAACGGAACGAAAGACCTCGGCTTTGTCGGCCGTCCGCGAAAGATCTCCACCCGCCTTCTGGAGATGGCCTTCCAGGGCGGAATGGTTCCGGTGGTGGCGAGCCTGGCGCTCGGGCCGGGCGGCGCGTATTTCAACGTCAACGCCGACGATCTTGCCGCAGCGCTGGCCACGGCGCTCAAGGCCGACCGGCTGCTCTATCTCACTGAGTCCGGCGGCGTCTGGGACGCCGAGCGTCGGCTGCTTTCGGTTGTAAAGCTGGATGAGATTCAGAAGCTGATCCGCCGGGAAATCGTGCGCGACGGCATGATTCCCAAGCTGCGCTCTTGCGCGCGAACGCTCCGGCACGAGGTGGGTGAGATCGACATTCTCGCGCCGGATGCACCGAACGGTCTGGTGCGAACGGTAATTTCTCGCGAGCCAGTCGGCACGCGGATTGTGAAATCGGCATGAACTTCGAGGAAATTGCGGCGCTCGAAAAGAAGGTCCTGATCCCGACCTACGACCGCCTGCCGATCCTGGCGGTGAAGGGCGAGGGCTGCTATCTCTACGACGACCGCGGCAAGAAGTACTTGGACTTTCTGGGCGGGCTGGCGGTGAATTCGCTGGGTCACGCGCATCCCGAGCTGCTGGCGGCGCTGCGCGACGAGTCGGAAACGATTCTGCACGTTTCGAATCTGTTCTACCACCCCTACCAGGCGCCGCTCGCGGAAAAGCTGGCGCGGCTTTCAGGGCTCGATCGCGTCTTCTTCGGGAACACCGGAACCGAGGCCATCGAAGCGGCGATCAAGCTGGCGCGCGCTTATGCTCGCCAGCATCATCCCGCCGAACCTTTCGAGCGCACGGAGATCCTGGCCGTCGAGAATTCCTTCCATGGGCGGACGCTGGGGGCGCTCTCGGCGACGTGGCCGGAGAAATACCGCAAGCCCTTTGAGCCTTTGTTGCCGGGCGTCCGGTTTGTGCGGCTGAACGACGTCGCGCACCTGCGCGAAAGCTTTACGCCGCGCGTGGCGGGTGTCCTTGTGGAGGTGATCCAGGGCGAAGGCGGCGTTGTCGAGCTCAGCGAGGATTTTCTCAAAACTGCCGAGGAGCTTTGCCGGGCGAATGACGCGCTCTTCATCGCTGACGAAATCCAGTGCGGCTTGGCGCGGACGGGCCGGTGGTTCGCCTACCAGAAGCTTGGCCTGAAGCCCGATGTCGTGGTCGTCGCCAAGCCCCTGGCCGCGGGCCTGCCGCTTTCCGCCCTCATCGCGCGCGAGCACGTCGCCCAGGCTTTCTCTCCGGGGATGCACGGCACGACCTTCGGCGGCGGGCCGCTGCAGTGCCGGCTGGCGCTCAAAGTTCTTGAAGTCATGGAGCGCCCGGGATTTTTGGAGCACGTCCGCGAGGTGGGGGGCTATTTTCGTAACCAGCTCGAGAAGCTCTGCGCGGACCTTCCGGTCATCCGCGAGGTGCGCGGCGAAGGCCTGATGCTCGCCGTGGAGCTGACGGTGCCCTGCAAATCGGTGGTCCGCAAAGCACTCGAGGCGGGCTTCCTGGTGAACTGTACGCAGGACAAAGTGCTGCGTTTTCTGCCGCCGCTCATCATCGAGCGAAGGCACGTGGATGAACTGGTCGCCGCCTTGCGACCGATCGTAGCTGCTCTCGCCGCGAGCGAGATGAAAGGGGTGACCGTATGACGCCCGTATTGACCCTCGAAAAGCAAGAAACCCTCAGCGTGCAGGACCTGCTCGCGGAGCGCGACCTGACCCCTCGGGACATCGAGCTGATCTTCCAACTCGCCGAGCGCGTCAAGGCGTCGCCCGGCTCCTTCGTTCAGGCGCTGGCGGGCAAGCAACTGGCGCTGATCTTCGAAAAGCCCTCCCTGCGCACGCGGGTCACCTTCGAGGTGGGCATGACGAGCATGGGCGGCTACGCGATCTACCTCGATCATACCAAGCCGCGCCTGGGCGAGCGTGAGGCCATCAAAGACGTGGCGCGCAACCTCGAGCGCTGGGTGCATGGCATCGTCGCGCGCACCTACTCCCACACTTCGGTTGAGGAGCTGGCCGAGCACGCCTCGATCCCGGTTATCAACGCGCTCACCGACCTGCTGCATCCCTGCCAGGCGCTGGCGGATTTCTTTACCCTGAGCGAGAAATTCGGCCAGCTGAAGGGATTCCGGCTGGCGTACGTCGGCGACGGCAACAACGTTTGCCACTCACTGATGGTGACCGCCGCGAAGCTGGGAGCTTCCATTCATGTGGCTACCCCGCCGGGCTTCGAACCCAAAGCGGAAATTGTGGAAGAAGCCAAAGCCTTCGCGCGCAAGAGCGGATCGAAGATTCACCTCTTCAACGACCCGGTGGAGGCGGTGGCCGGCGCGCAGGCTGTTTACACAGACGTCTGGGCCAGTATGGGCCAGGAGTACGCCGCGCACCTGCGCGCGCAAGTCTTCGCCCCCTATCGCGTGACCGAGGAGTTGATGGAGGCGGCCGGCCCCTCGGCAATGTTCATGCACTGCCTGCCGGCGCATCGCGGCCAGGAAGCGACCGACGCGGTCATCGATTCGCCGCGCTCGATCGTTTTCGATCAGGCGGAAAACCGCCTGCACGTGCAGAAGGCGCTGTTGCTGCTGCTCCTGCAGAACGGGACGGCATGATGCTGTAGCGGCGCTCTACGCGCGCTGAAATCCGCCGCGGCCACAGACCGCCGCTAAAGGCGAAGGAGACGCTTGCTGACTATCCGCAAAGCCGAGTTGCGTGACGTCCCCGCGCTCTGCCAAATGATCAATCGCTATGCCGCCCAGCGCATCGTGCTGCCCCGGCCGCTGGTAGAACTTTACGAAAATGTCTGGGAATTCACGGTAGCCGAGCAGGACGGCGTCATCGTCGGCTGCGGCGCGCTGAAGTTTTACAGCGCCGAGCTGGCGGAGGTGCGTTCGCTTTGCGTCGCGCCCGGGGGACCCGCCGCGGCCTGGGCCGGGCGCTCAGCGAGCAAATCCTCGACGAGGCGGAGGGGCACGGCCTGAAGTCCGTCTTCGCGCTCACGCTCGTCCCTGATTTCTTCACCAAGCTTGGATTCCGCGAAGTCCCGCGCGAGCGCTTTCCCACGAAGGTCTGGCGCGATTGCCTCACCTGCCCGAAGTACTTCCAGTGCGACGAGAGAGCGATGGCCCTCGATCTCGACGCGCGTCGGGCCAGCAAAGACGAGGCCGCGCTGGAACCCGCCGAAGTTGCTGCGGAAGCCTGAGGAAGAATCGACTCCTGCTTTCAGCCCGAGCGGATGTTTCCCGTGGGCGCGCAATCGCCCGCGCTATGACTTCGCGCTCCCCATAATCCCGACAGGCACATCCCCCAATTGGCCCGCGCCGCCTTCCTCTTCAACCGGTGTATTATGAAAGTGGAGAAGGCGGAGGGGGACATCGCATGGCGGCGCGAATCCTGGCCATCGATTACGGTTTGAAACGGATCGGCTTGGCGATCTCGGACGCCCTCGGAATCACCGCGCAAGGCTTACTGACGCTCGAGCGCACCCGCCTCCAGGACGATCTCCGGCACATCCGCGATCTGGTCCGAGAGCACGCGGCGTCGCGGGTGATTGTGGGGAATCCGGTGAGTCATGAGGGTGGAGAGACTTCCATGTCCCGGCAGGTGGCCTCCTTCGTGGCGAAGCTGCAGCGCCGCCTCGAGTGTCCGGTGGAGCTCTGGGACGAGCGCCTGACCACCGCGGAAGCGAGCCGCCTATTGCGCTCCTCCGGCATCGGCATTGAGAAGCGCCGCCGCGCGCGGGATCGCGTCGCGGTGACTTTGCTCCTGCAAAGCTACCTCGATTACCATGCCAACGAGCGCGCGCGAAGCGAAAGAAGCGGGACCGGAGCACCATGAGACGGCTGGCGCTCGTCATCGTGCTCATCGCCCTGGGAGGGATGGCCTGGATCTCTTGGGACCTCTACCGTCCTTACCGGGCATACAGCGGCGACCAGTTCGTCTTGATCGAGCCGGGGACAAACGCCCTGGGGGCCGCCAACCTCCTGGTCGAGCGAGGTGTCCTCGCGCACCGCTGGCCGTTGCTGTTCCGCTACTGGCTGGGCCGGGCCCATCACCGCTTGAAAGCCGGCGAATACCTCTTCGATCGTCCGCTGCGCCCCGTCGACGTCTACCGCAAACTGATTCTGGGCGACGTTTTCCTCCACACCGTGGTGATTCCCGAAGGTTCCGACCGTTTCGACATGGCGCGCGTCCTGCATCAGCAACTCGGTTTGAATCCGGAGGAGTTCCTGCGCACCACGGAACAAACTTCCGCCATCCGGGATCTCGACCCACGCGCTCCCTCGCTCGAAGGTTATCTTTTCCCGGACACCTACCGCTTTCCGCGCAGCGTGACTAGCGCGGGCGTGGTGGAGGCGATGCTGGCCCGTTTTCGGCAGGTGTGGGCCAACCGGATCCCGGTGGAAGGGCGGCCGCCCTGCGCGAATTTGCACGACGTGATCACGCTTGCTTCTCTCGTCGAGAAGGAGACTCCGTCGCCCGGCGAGCGTCCGGTCGTGGCGGCGGTCTTCAGGAATCGACTCGAGAAAGGGATGGCGTTGCAGTGCGACCCCACGGTGATTTACGCCGCGCGGCTGAATCGTCATCCCCTCGGGCCCATCACCGAAGACGATCTGGAGATTGATTCGCCCTTCAATACATACCGCTACGCGGGCTTGCCGCCCGGGCCGATCGCCAGCCCCGGCGAAGCCTCCATTCGGGCCGCGCTCGAACCCGCGGCGGTGGATTTTCTCTATTTCGTCAGCAATAATCGGGGCGGTCATCTTTTTTCCAGAAACCTTGTAGAGCACCAGCGAAACGTGGCACGATATCGGCGGGAAGTGGCAGCACTTCGCCGCGTTACTGCGGGCGAGGCGAAGAATGCATCTTCTCTTGCCGGGCAGCGCGGAAAATCCGACGCCACGTCCAGTTCGAAGCCACGTGTCAAAAGCCCAGAGCAAAAAACGTCTCATCCTCGATCTCTGCCGGGAGCGGGATCTCGACCACGTGGGGGAAAAGGAGATTCGAGCCATCCAGGCCGATCTTCGGCGCCTTCAGGCGACTGACGGCAACGTTTCGCTCTCCTACATCGCCGGCGTTCTTCGAGGTTCGGGCGCCCGCGTCGATTATGACGACCGCTACCTCGATCCCCTCATGGAGGAACCTTACGCGAGCCGCCTGGATGGCGCGCTGCGCTTCCGCGACTTCGCGAGCGCCGAAGAGTCGCTTCGCAGGCTCGACGCCGCTTATCGCGAGTACCGAGAAGCTTCCGACCGCGTGGGGACCAGCCTCGTTCGGTCACTGGTCCTGAAGGGCAAGCAACGCGCGGAAAGCCTGGGCGCGAACCCTCGTGTCAATCCGCAAAAGCGCCGGGAGAAACAGGAGATCGCGCTTTGGTTCCACGTGTGGCTGGAGACGCCGGACCTGTTCTTCGACTGGCTGGAACTGCGCAAGCAGTCAGAGGAATTCCAGCGGCAATTTCTGAATCACCACGGCCGGCTTTCCTCCTCCCCCACGGACGACGCGTAACCCCGCTCTCGGCTTACTTTCCAATTTAACTTTCCAACTGCTTCCACTAGAATGACGGTCATGTCGGCGCGAGAAAAACTGATTGTGGCCCTCGACGTTTCGAGTGCCGAGGCGGGATTGCGCCTGGCCAAGCAGTTGCGCGGTCACGCTGGAATGTTCAAGGTGGGACTCGAGAACTTCGCGGCGGAAGGTCCGGTGCTCCCGCGCTTCCTGGTCGCCACGGGCGAGAAGGTTTTCCTGGACCTGAAGCTCCACGACATTCGCAACACCGTTCGCGCGGCCGCGCGCGCGGCCGCACAGCTTGGCGTGAAAATGTTCAACGTGCACTCCTCCGGTGGCCGCAAGATGATGAAGGCGGCGCTCCAAGGAGCTGTGGAAGGGTCACAGTCGCGCCAAGACCGCGTGAGACCGCGCGTGCTCGCTGTCACGGTCCTGACCAGTCTTACGGAAGAAGCTCTGCACGAACTGGGGATCTCCGGAAGTGCCGAGGAAGTGGTGGTTCGTCTGGCGCGGCTGGCTCGCGAAGCTGGGCTCGACGGCGTCGTGGCGTCTGCGCAGGAGATCACGGCGATCCGGCGGGCTCTCGGGCCGGATTTCCTGATCGTCACTCCCGGCATCCGCCCCGCGAACGCCGCAGGCGATGATCAGGCACGAATCGCCACACCGGGAGCGGCCATCCGCGCTGGGGCCGATTACCTCGTGGTCGGCCGCCCGATTACCGGCGCCGCAGACCCTGCGGCTGCTGCGGATGCAATTGTGGCGGAGATGGATAGGGCCTTCGTGACGTCCTAGACGGAGTGGAACTTGGGTTCAACTAGGCGCCGTCGACACGACGTATTTTCGACCATCATCGAACAGGATGGAGATTGGTACATCGCGTTCTGCCTGGAAGTGCCAGGAGCGAACGGTCAAGGCAGGACGAAGCAAGAGTGCCTGGAAAGCCTGGATCAAGCCATCGATTTAATACTCGAGGAATGTGAAAACGTGGAACTGCGCAGACCATGACCGAAGCTGAAATCCTTCAAATCTTCCGCCAGCACTCCGCACTCCTGGAAGGTCACTTTATTCTCTCCTCGGGCCTGCACAGCGATCGCTACATCCAGTGCGCGCTGGTCTTGCAGCATCCGCGTGTGGCGGAACAATTGTGTTCGCTGCTCGCCAACAAGCTGCGTGACCTCCGCCCGGCAGTCGTCGCGGCGCCGGCGCTGGGCGGCGTGATTGTCTCCCACGAAGTCGCGCGGGCGCTTGGCGTGCGCGCGCTGTTCACCGAGCGGCAGGACGGCGTGATGACGCTGCGCCGAGGATTCTCACTCGCTGCGGGCGAGCCCACCCTCGTCGTCGAGGACGTCATCACCACCGGCGGCTCGACGCGCGACACCATGGCCGCCGTCGAACAAGCGGGGGGCAAGGTCGTCGGCGTGGGCGCGCTGATCGACCGCAGTGGCGGGAAAGCCGATCTGGGCGTTCCCAAGGCCGCGCTCGTTACGCTGGAAGTGCGAAACTACGATCCCGCCGAGTGTCCTCTCTGCAAGTCTGGCATCCTCGCTGTCAAGCCCGGCAGCCGGGCGAAGAAATAGCGCGAGGCGACGAGCAGCCTAAGTTGAAGCGTCGAGCGGATTGAGTGGTCCGTGAGGTCAGGGAATCAACCTGCCGGCAGGGGCAGAGGCTCAGTCGGCGCCGCGGGTGACGGAGGAGGCGGAGGGGAAGGCGGGAAGACGACCGCGCCGAGCGCCGGATAGCGTGAGCCGAAGAAGTGCAGCGTGTATGACTGAAAGAACACCATCGCCGGCGCGGAGATGAAAGCGATGACGTAGAAAATGAAGAAGACAACCGCCCCACCCAGGATCACGGCCATACTCATGGTCATCAGTGTCCAGGTCAATCCTGCCGCCTTAGCAAGGAAATAGACCGCCACGCCCAGAATTCCCGTCGGAATCAGCAGGATGAGGATCGCCAGCAGGTAGAGGATCCCGAAGATGATGGCGCTTCCCACCGCCAGCACGATCTTCATCAGCACGTAGCCGACATAAGACATCTTCTCGACGCCCAGCATGGGCAGCACTCGGCGCCAAGCGTCGAGCACACCCAGGTTTTCCATCGCCATAACTGGCACGACGAAATCTTTTGCAAAGAGGGCGACGATCGCGGTCGAGAGAAGCAAACCGAGAAACAGGAGTAAGAGGCCCGCGCCGCCGAGAATGAGCAGAGCGAGATGTTCCCTGGGCTGGTCGAAGATGTGAGCCCGCCAGGCAAGGAAGATCGGGACTCCAACCAGGACCAGAAGAATGGCAGGGACAGCCACGGCCAGGCCGAGCATCCAGAGGAAGTAGCTGTATCCTTGGAGTTTCCAGCGCTGCCATCCCTTCCGGAGCTCGCAGCGGTTATAGAGCACGCTATCGAAAAGGATGAAGCGATAGACGCTCGCCGCATAAAGCCAGAGAAGGAACAGCACGATGAGTATGGCAACCCCAAGGAGAATCCAGGGCAGGAATTCCTTGACGCGGTCCCAGGTCGGACTGGCGAACGCAACAAACAATGAATCTCCTCCGCCCCGACGACGGGGCGGCGGAAACCCTCCTCCTCCATGCCAGCCTCCACCCCCGCCTCCTCCCCCAACGAATTCTCCCGTGACGAGCGAGATGGTCGCCAGGTTCAGCCAATGGCGGAACCGGAAGGGTTTGAAGAGTTGCTGTTTGGTCTGCTCGAAGGCCGGCGTAACGGCTTGGACTGCGGAAAGGCGTGACGGCATCAGAGCTCTCGGTGCGTCAACGGCTTGTTGGCCCTAGCCCCCAAGGGACAGAGTAGCCGGATGAAGAAAAGCTATGCCCAGCCGGCGATGGAGTCAAGCCGAAAACTCTAGTCCCGACGATACACGATTTTTCCAGCAGCGATGGTGGCGGTGGCCGCACCCTTCAATTTCCAGCCGTCGAAGGGGGAGTTGCGGCTCTTCGAGCGGCCCGCAGCGGCGTCATAGGTCCATTCGAGCGACGGATCGAACACGGTGATATCTGCCGGCCCCCCGACGCGGAGCCGTCCAAGCGACTGGTTGATGAGGCGCGCGGGGTTGGTGCTCATCAGGACAACGAGGTGGGCGAGGGAAACTCGCCCCGTGTGAACAAGTTGTGTGAGCGCGAGCCCGAGCGCCGTCTCGAGTCCGATGACGCCGAACGGGGCTTCGGGCAAGGGCTTGGCCTTAAGCTCGGGAGCATGCGGGGCGTGGTCGGTGGCGAGGACGTCCACGGTGCCGTCGGCGATGCCAGCCAGGACAGCCTCTAAATCCCTGGCGCTGCGCAGGGGCGGGTTCATCTTCGCGCGCGTGCCGTGCTCGAGCACCGCGTCGTCGGTCAGCGTGTAGTGGTGCGGCGTGACCTCGCAGGTGACGCGGATGCCGCGCCGCTTGCCGACTCGCACCAATTCCATGGCGCGAGCGGTGGAGAGGTGGGCCACGTGCAGATGTGCGCCCGCAGCTTCCGCCACAATCAGGTCGCGGGCGGCGCACACGTCCTCGGAACTGTTCGGAATGCCGCGCACGTTGAGCCGCTTGGCGACCGGCCCCTCGTTGACGACTCCGCTCGCGCTCAGGCTTGGGTCCTCGCAGTGATCGATGATGGGCACGGCGAGGGATTTTGCCTGTTCGAGCGCGCGACGCATCAGGCCGGCGGTTTTCACCGGCCGCCCGTCGTCGGAAAAGCCCACGGCTCCTGCCTCGACCAGTCTTGCCATATCGACAACCGACTCTCCCTGGCTTCCCATCGAAACGGCGGCGATGGGAAAAACGCGCGCTAGGCCCAGTTGCCGGGCCTTGTCAATCTGTGCGCGGACCAACTCCGGGCGATCGATGATCGGTTTAGTGTTGGGCATCGGGCAGACGGCCGTGAAGCCGCCCGCGACCGCGGCCTGAAGGCCGGTCTCGATGGTTTCAGATGCCTCGCCTCCTGGTTCGCGCAGGTGAACGTGGATGTCGATGAAGCCGGGCGCCACGACCTGGCCCGCTGCATCAAGTGTTTCGTCGGCGCGCGCCGTGAGGTCAGGGCCGATGGCGCGAATCACACCCTCTTCGATGAGGACGTCGAGGGCGCCATCCAATCCGTCCTCTGGAGAAAGGACGCGGCCACTTTTGATGAGCAATGAGGGCATGGTCGGGGCGAGTATAGCACTCCTGCGGGGAGCGACGTGCTGCGTCCCTACACGGCCGGTGAGAAGGGAAAGAGGGGAAGCAGATAATCCTTCACAGGCTGGAAGGTCTTGCGGTGCTCGGGGCAGGGACCGAAACGCGCCAGGGCTTCCAAATGCTCCGCCGTGCCGTAGCCCTTGTTGCGGGCGAGCAGGTAGCGGGGATAAATCCGGTCGAGCTCTTCCAGGTGTGCGTCGCGGGCGACCTTCGCCAGGATGGAAGCAGCGGCGATGGAAACCGAGCGAGCATCGCCGTGCACGATGGCCCGATATGGGATGGTGAACTCCGCAAACTGGCCGCGGCTCACGAGCGGCATGGCGTCTGTGAGAACGAAATCCGGTGCCGGGGCGAGCGCGACGAGGGCGCGCAGCATGGCCTGCCGCGAAGCCTCATAGACATTGATCTCGTCGACTTCCGCCGCCGAGACGGCTACGACATGAAAGGCCAGCGCCTTCTCGCGGATTTCCGCGTCGAGCTCGAGGCGCTCCGCCGAGGTGAGTTTCTTGGAATCATCCACGCCCGGGATGGGCTTGTCGGGGTCGAGGATTACTGCGGCGGCGAAGAGCGGCCCGAGCAGCGAGCCGCGACCCGCTTCGTCGCAGCCGGCCACGCGGCGCCAGCCCAGTCTGTGGGCCTGAGATTCGTAGTGCCGTGTGCAGGTGAAATCCCTCGCGTCGCGGGCACGCGCCATGGCGTGAAGTTTAGCGCAGGTGTCAAGCCGGAGGCGAGAACTTCTGCGGATGCAGGGGCGGTTCGCGAACCGCCCCTACCCCGAGTGGAGGAGATGACAGAGGGCCTGGATCACGTTTCCATCGACAACTCGAGCTTCTGGGCGTCCCAGCGCACCTTCTTCTTCTCCCTGTAGGAAATGTTTGCCATGTGGCAGGCGACCGCCGTACCGCAACCGAATTCCACATGTTCGACGGGCTGCTGGCGGGTCTTGATGCACTCGAACAAGTTCCGGAAATGGTCTTCGGTACCCTCAGCCTTCTGCGGGAAGGATTGTTTCTTGAGCTTGGGTTGTTTAGAAGCGGTGCCGACGTCGGCGAATGGATCGTTCTTATGCTCTTCGATGAACTTGTCCTTGAGGTCTTTCGGCCAGCTCTCGAGAGGATAGCCGTAATCTTCGACGGGATCGTAGGGAACGAGGTTCGCCGACCATTCGGTGAGCTCCACCGTGCCCTTGTCGCCGTAGAAGCGCACGATCTCGCCGGGATCCCAGTTGGAAGCCAGGTTGGCGAGCACGACGGCCTGGAACTTGCCGTAGTCGTAAACCGTGTTGTGGATGTCGGGAACGTCGCGGTCGCCGGTCCACTTAAAGATTCCGCCGGTGGCGATGGCGGTTTGCGGGTACTGAACATCGAGCACGTAGTGGACGCGCGAGAGCAGGTGCACGTACTCGTCGCCGGCGACGCCCGTTCCGTAGTCCCACCAGTTGCGGAATTGAAAGAAACGCGGCGCATCGAACGGCCGTTTCGGCGCGTTGCCCTGGAAGCGTTCCCAATCGACGGTCTGGGGCGAAGCGTCGGGCGGCACGGGATAGCGCCAGGCGCCCACGGCGCTGGGCCGGAAGATCGAAGCCTGGACCATGTACACGTTGCCGATCTGTCCGCCTTGCACCAGTTCTTTGGCCTTTTGCGTGGAAAGCATGCTCAGGCTCTGGCTGCCCACCTGCACCAACCGTCCGGTTTCTTTCGAGACCTTCACCATCTCGAGCGCTTCCGGGATGGTGTGCGTCATGGGCTTTTCGCAGTAGACGTCTTTGCCCGCGCGCATGGCGTCAATCGCCACGGGAGCATGCCAGTGATCCGATGTGGCGATGGCCACGACATCGATATCCTTGCGGTCGAGCACTTCGCGGTATTCGCGTGTGGTCGGGGTGTTGGGTTGAATTTCCTGGGCCCGGCGGAAATGGCCGTCGTAGAGATCACAGACCACGGCAACGTTCCCGCCCACATTCAAGATGGCCTGCATCTGCTCCAGCCCGCGAATCCCTGCTCCGACGATGCCGACGGTGACTTTCTCGTTGGGGGATGGCGTGAGGCTCATGGGCGTAGCACCCCAGGCCACGCCGGCAGCAGCCGCCCCGGCTACGGAGCGTCCGATGAACTCACGCCGGGTGATTCCTTTTTGGGACATATTATTCCTCCTCGACTGTCATGACTTCGCGGGCGATTCTAGCACTTGCCGAGCGGATGCGCGTTGATTTCTCGTTGATCTTCGGCGGCCGACCTTCTCAGGCGAGCTGCCATTTGAAGGGCCGGCTACCCGGAACTCCACGGACTTTCCCGAGCTGCTCCAACCGGTCCATGTGGCCTTTGACGGAGAACATGGCGAGCGCCCAGGAATCCTTGGGCCAGTCACCAACGGCGTTGGCGACGGCTTCGATCAATTGTTGTAGCGAGAGCCCGGCGGGATTCCTTTCCAGGTTTTGCAGGATCACGCGGTCGAAGAGTTCCACCGTCTGGCGCGATTCGGCAATGAAGTCCCGGATGGCCTCGCGGCGCATGACGGGCCAGTGGCCGGAGTACAGGACGTCAATCTCGAGGCCTTCAAAATAGCGCAGCGTCGAGAGATAGATGTCCACGTAGTAGTAAGTGACGGGGATGGCGAGGCCGCCTGCGGCCTTCGGGCAGCCGCGGCCATGGATGGCGTCGCCCACAAAGGCCGCTTTATTCTTCCGGTCGTAGAGCGCCAGGTGGCCGTGAGAATGGCCGGGCACGTGGAGGACTTCCAGTTCCCAGCCATCGCCCAGGCGAATCTTCTCCCCACCTGAAAAGCTCAGGTCCATGCGGCGCGTTTTGCCCGCGAGCGGCATGAACTCGAGGTCGAGCCCGACATCATGGTCCTTCCGCAAGTGGTTGTAGCGAAGATCGAAGAGCGTCTTAGGGTCCTCGACCAGAGCGCGGTCGGCTTCCCCGCAGGACAGCCAGGTTTGCGGGGAGGTACGCTTGATGGCGTCGTTGCCGCCTTGGTGGTCGAGGTCGGCGTGCGTGGTGATCACAAGCGTCAGCCCCTGGGGCTTGAGTTCGAGCTGATCCATGTAAGGGAAGATGACTTTCCCCGGCGTCTCGGCGATGCCTGTGTCAACGAGAACGGCGTTGTCGCCGACGAATAAATACTGGAAGAGATTGCGCCCGCCGAAGAGAGATGAAATCTGATAGACGCCGGGATAGAGTTCCATCAACCGCTCCGTGGATGACCGTGCTGGGGCGTCTTGTACACTAGATGGTGGAACGAGTCAAATGCGAAGCAAGGTGACGGTCTGACTGCCTTGACAGGACGCAGTGATTCCGGTACCGTAAGCGCTTACATTAATGAACACTTTCCGCCTCCATTGTGGTAGAGTCCCTGCGCGCCGGACCGGTTGTGGCGTTTTTGTGTCCAAGGCTTGCTCCTTCCCCAAGGGGCAGCCCGTTCTCGGCGCGGCAGGCCGTCTCAGCGGGACACACAAGGCGGGTAACGGCGGGTTCACCTATGGCCAAAGATAAGTTCGCTCTGGGAATTGACTACGGCACGGAGTCGGGCCGCGTGGTGGTGATTCGTGTGCGCGACGGCGAAGAGATCGGCTCTGTCGTCGTGCCTTATCCCGACGGCGTGATTGATGACAAGCTGCCTGGCGGTCCGAAGCTCGAGCCGGACTGGGCACTGCAGAACCCGCGCGACTACCTTCTGGTCGTCGAGAAGGGAGTGCCCAAGGCGCTCAAGGCGGCGAAGGTCGGAGCGGAGAACGTGGTCGGCATTGGCACCGACTTCACCGCTTCCTCACCCATGCCCACCAAGCGTGACGGCACGCCCCTCTGCTTCCTCAAGGAATATCGCAAGTACCCGCACGCCTGGGTCAAGCTCTGGAAGCACCACGCTGCTCAGCCTGAAGCAAACCGCATCAACGAAATCGGCCGCGAGCGCAAGGAAGAATTCATCCGCGTTTACGGTGGCAAGTATTCCTCCGAGTGGTTCTTCTCGAAGCTCCTGCAGGTGCTCGACGAGGCTCCGGCGGTTTACGAGGCCACCGATCGCTTCATCGAGGCCGCAGACTGGATCGTCTGGCAGCTCACCGGCAAAGAGAAGCGCAACACCTGCACGGCGGGATACAAAGCCATGTGGGTGAAGGGAAGTGGATTTCCTTCTCGCGAGTTCTTCCGCGCCTTGCACCCGCGGATGGAAAACGTCATCGAAGAAAAGGTCGGGACCACCTTTCATCCCCTGGGGGAGAAGGCGGGCGGACTGACCGCGGAGTGGGCGAAGAAAACCGGACTCCGGGAAGGCACGCCCGTCTCCATTGGCAACGTGGACGCGCATGTGGCGGTCCCGGCCTGCACGGTGGTCGAGCCCGGTTCGCTCGTCATGATCATGGGCACCTCCATCTGCCACATGCTGCTGGGCACGGAGCGGCAGATGGTGGAGGGCATGTGCGGCACGGTGGAAGACGGCATCGTGCCGGGTCTGTGGGGCTACGAAGCGGGGCAGTCGGCGGTCGGCGACATCTTCGCTTGGTTCTTCGAGCACGGCGTTCCTGACTATATTCACCACGAAGCGCGCAAGAAGAAAGTTCCCTTCGCGGTGACTCTCGAAAAGCGCGCCGCGGCGCTCAAGCCCGGCGAGTCGGGACTGGTGGCCCTCGACTGGTGGAACGGCAACCGCTCGATCCTGGTGGACGTGGACTTGACGGGATTGCTGCTCGGCATGACACTCGCCACGCGCGCCGAGGAGATTTATCGCGCGCTCATCGAGGCCACGGCATTCGGCACGCGGCAAATCATCGAGGCCTTCGAGTCGAAGGGTATCGCCGTCGAAGAGCTCGTGGCGTGCGGCGGGCTTCCGGAAAAGAACCAGTTGCTGATGCAGATTTATGCCGACGTCACCGGACGCGAGATCCGGCTGGCGAAGCAGCTCCAGACCTGCTCGGCACTCGGCGCGGCGATGCACGGCGCGGTGGCTGCCGGTCGCGCCGGCGGAGGATATGACACGATATTCGAAGCCGCCGAGCACATGGCCGAGACACAGAAATCAACCTATAAGCCGCGTCGGGAGAGCCACGAAGTTTATAATCGGCTATTCAAGGAGTACCAGGCGCTGCACGATTACTTCGGCCGTGGCTCGAACGACGTGATGAAGCGGCTGAAGGGGTTGAAGCGGGAAATCTCCACGTAGTAGTGGCAGGGCTTGCCCTGCCTGGGGCGTGGCTCGCCGCGCCCTTACCATCATGCCATCTTTGGAAAAACTCCGCCGCGAAGTCTGGGAAGCCAACCTGGGGATTTTCCGTGCCGGCCTCGTCACCATGCACGCCGGCAACGCCAGCGGCATCGACCGCAAGCGCGGATGGGTGCTCATCAAGCCGAGCGGGATGGACTACGACCGGATGCGCGCCGCGGATATGGTCGTGACCGATCTCACAGGCCGCAAGGTGAAGGGCAAGTGGAAACCTTCGGTAGACCTCCCGCATCACCTTTATCTCTACCAACATCGCCCGGAGATTGGCGGCGTCATCCACACGCACTCGAATTACGCCACGGCGTTTGCGCTGCTGTGCCGCTCGCTGCCGGTCTATCTGACGGCCATCGCGGATGAGTTCGGCGCCGAAGTCCCGTGCGCTCCTTACGTGGATAATCAGGGCGACCACATCGGCGAGACGATTCTCCAATACATGGGCAAGGCGCCGGCGATTCTGCTCGGCCAGCACGGCGCGTTCGCCTGGGGGTCCACGCCGCGCGAGGCGCTCAAGGCGGCCGTCATGCTGGAAGACGTGGCGAAGACCTGCTTCCTCGCCTCGCTGCTCGGCGAGCCGAAGCCACTGCCGCCGCAGGAAGTGAAGAAGTGGTGGGACCGCTACCACACTACCTACGGTCAGGAGAAGAAGCCGTGAGTGGACGCTCTGAGACTGGGAACTTAGAAGTCAAAATTCACCCCGTTTCGGATTGCCTTTTTCTGGTTCCTCTCTGTGCCGCCGCGCCGTCTCATCTTAAGGACGCACTATGAATTGCTTTCATCACCTTGCCTCAGCACCGCTGGGACTGCTGTTGGCGGCTGACCCGAACGGGAGCGGAATCATTTCGCTACGGCCCGTCGATCTCGCCATCATCGCCATCTACTTCGTGATGGTTCTGGCCATCGGGTTTTATCTCAAGCGCTACACCAAGAGTGGTGAGGACTTCTTCCTGGCCGGCCGCGAAATGACCGCCTGGGTCGCCGGCCTGAGCTTCCTCTCCGCCAACCTGGGCGCGCTGGAGCTGATGGGTTGGGCGGCAGCGGCGTATCAATACGGCATTCTCGCCACGCACTGGTATTGGGTCGGCGCCATTCCGGCCATGATTTTCCTCGGCTTGGTGATGATGCCGTTCTATTACATCTCCAAGACCCACTCCGTTCCCGGTTATCTCCAGCTCCGCTACGGCGAATCCACGCGCGCACTGAGCGCCGTTTCCTTCGCCTTCATGACCGTGCTGATGTCGGGCATCAACATGTATGCGATGGCGCTGGTGATGAAAGTGGTGCTCGGCTGGAACATCCACTTCAGCATCTGGGTTTCCTCGATCACCGTCGCCGTTTACGTTGCGCTCGGCGGGCTCTTCTCGGCGATTTTCAACGAAGTCCTGCAGTTCTTCCTGATCTGGCTCGGCGCCTTGCTCATTCCGATTCTCGGCCTGATCGAAACCGGGGGCTGGAGCGGCCTCGTGGCGCGCATCCATCAGAATTTTCCCCAAGGCGACTACACGCACCTTTGGCGGACGATGGGAAGCTTTTCCGACAACCCCATGGGGATTCACTGGACGGGCATCGTCTTGGGTCTCGGCTGGGTGATTTCCTTCGGCTACTGGACGACAGATTTTCTCGTTGTGCAGCGCGTCATCGCCGCCAAGGACATCCGCTCCGCGAAAATGGCGCCCATCATCGGATCGTTCTTCAAGATGGCCGTGCCGTTCATCGTCATCCTGCCGGGACTGCTCGGCTTGGGCTTGCTCTCCTTCAAACTGGTCCCGGAAAGCGCCGTGGGGCCCGGCCTGCACAGTTACAACGAAGTCCTGCCGCTGATGCTGGCGCGCTACTGCGGGCCCGGGCTGCTGGGGCTGGGGATCACGGCGTTGATCGCCGGCTTCATGTCCGGGATGGCAGGGAACGTCAGCGCCTTCGCCACGGTGTGGACCTACGATCTCTACCGGCCCTTTGTCCGCAAAGATGCCACCGACGCACACTACGTCTCCATGGGCCGGTGGTGCACCATCCTCGGCGTGTTGGTCTCGATCGGCACGGCGTACTTGGTGATGAATTTCAAGAGCATCATGGATTACGTCCAGGCGCTCTTCAGCTTCTTCATCGCGCCGCTGTTTGGCACGGTGTTGCTCGGGATGCTCTTCAAGCGCGTGACGCCGAAGGGGGGCTTTTGCGGACTGCTTGCCGGGACTGTCTCCTCCGTCGGCATGTGGGCGCTGGTCAAGGCCGATCCCAAGATGCTGGCGGTTATCGCCCTCTCTCCGAATGCCAAGGATATGGCGGAGAACATGTACCGCGCGCTGTGGTCATGGCTGATTTGCGTCATCGTCACGGTCGTCGTGAGCGCTTTGACGAAACCCAAGCCCGTTGAGGAACTGACGGGCTTGGTCTATGGCTGCACGGAATTGCCCAGCGAAGGGGACTTGCCGCTCTGGAAACGGCCGATCTTCTGGGGGGTGCTGTCCGCTGCGGCGTTTGTGGTTCTGCAGTGGATTTTCTGGTAGGGGAGGACGCTGCCCCTCCTCGAGCGGCCGCACAGCGCCGTGAAGGCGCAGTTGCAACCTGGGAGGTTCATTCATGTCAGAGAAACATCACATCATTCCGGTCTGGTTTTTTGTGGGAGTCCTTCTGCTCATCTATGGCGTGCTGATTTTCGCTTCGGGCATTCTGGAGTTCTCGACCCCACCTACTACCGTGCTCGGGAACGTCCACCCGGCCATCTGGTGGGGCGCGCTGCTTACCATCATCGGCGCGATTTACGTTCACCTGTTCCGGCCCCGCAAACCCTGACTCGCCCGATTCGTTCCTCATCGTTTTCCATCGGGGCAGGCGATCTGCTGCAAGCTTGCGGCATTTTGCCCAACCAGCGTCGAAGCTCGAGCGCGTGAATAGCTCCACGTCCGCCAGTCTGATTCGCCCCGCGCTGACCAGGAACTGAGGAGACGTCCTGCGGCGACGCAGCGGTCCGTCGGCGATAGTTGGGGAAGCGCGGCGATCAGATCCGGCACGGCATCCGCGCTTAGCCTCGTCGCGTAATGGGCGTCGAACCGGCGCCCCTCGGCGGCACGCGCGGCGTTGACCCGCACGATGAGTGCATCGGGATTGATCACGTGCAACGTCGCGATCAGCACAAAACCCGCTACCATGGCGCCGAAGGCGAATCGCTCGCGGTGGCCGCGCAGGACCGTCAGGGCAAACCAGACGAAAACGCCGGCGAGCCACGCCATGAACGCCGTGGGGTAGAGGCGCTGTTCGGTGAGGCCATATTCGCGTTGGTAAAGCCGCATGCGCTGGAGGGCGGAGACCATGATGACCGCCAACAGCACGAGCTGACCGCCGGCGAGAGCCCTGAAGACACGCTCCGCGCGCGGTTCGTCTTTACGCAGCAGCCAGTGCGTGAGAAGCAGAAGGGGAAGGGACAGCGCAGAGACCGTTACCAGCTCGAAGAATCCCCGTCGCGCGTATTCGGAGTAGCTGAGCCCCGTCGTCGCGCGCACGAGTGCCGCGCCACCGAAGAAATACCGAAACTGGACAATGACAAAACCCAAGAAAAGCAAATCCAGCAGAGCGAGGACGGTGCCAATTTCGATGATGCCGAGCGTCGGGTGAGGCGGCGCCTGCCGCGCGGCAAAGTCGCGTTCTTTTCCCATCAGCATGCCCCGCAGGTAGCCGGCAACAATCCACGCGCAGAAACCTGTGACCAAGGTATGGACGATCAAGGTTTGGAAGTCGATTCGCAAGACGTCCGTGACGATTACCTTGAACACGGCGTCGGCCGCCATCAGAAGTGCGCCAAAGATCAGGAGCAACGGCAGCGCGAGCAGGACGCCTCGCCCCACGGCGAACGAGCGCCGCGACATTCGATTGGACTGGACTTCTTTCCACTGGATGTCGCCCAGGAACAGATAGAACGGTGCGAAGACGGCGTTGATACCCGCAATCAGGCCGCCCAATGCGTACTCCATCAGTCCCGCGGCCTTCACGCGGCCGCCTTGCGCGCGGAAAAGTATCAGCGAGAAGGCTACGAGCAGCGCCAGGATACTCAGCATCTTCAACGTGAGGGAATCCCGCCAGGCGAATAAGGCGGAGAAAATGATCAGGGGCAGCAAGAGCCAGCGTCCGTCCCCCGCCAGTGACTCGGTCCGCCAACTGGAAAGCTCCTGGACCAGGGCCGCGAGGGCGACGGCCCACAAAAAGAAGTTCAGCCCCCACGGGGTCTCGCGCAGGAGAGCGTCGCCGAGCACGCCCAGCATCAACGCCGCGGCAAGAATTCGCACTCCCAGCTTGGTCCGTTCGCTCATCGGTTCTCACCCTCGTCGTTTTCAGCGCAGTGACAGGTTCTTCGCAAGGCGCAAATCAACCCGCAGCGACCTCTGCGATTCGCCCGAAGCGGCGGTCACGACGGCGGAAGTCCTCGAGGGCAGCTTCCAGGTCCGCGGCGTCGAAGTCGGGCCACAGGCGGTCGGTGAAAACCAGTTCGGCGTAGGCAGATTCCCAGAGCATGAAATCGCTCAGCCGCTGCTCGCCGCCCGGCCGGATCAGCAGGGCGATGTCCGGTACGGATTCCCCGGCGTTGGTCACGTCGGCGAGGGCCCGCGCGAATTCCTCGGCACTCGGTGGGTGGCCGTTGCGCAGTCGATGCGCGGCGCGCAGGATGGCGTCACGCCCTGAATAATCCAGCGCGATCCGGAGGTGGAGGGCCTGGCCGCCAGCCGTGACGCATTCCGCCTCCTCCGCTGCCTCGAATAGCGATGGCGCCAGGCGGTCGCGCCGCCCGACCACGCTCACCCGGATCCCTCGCGCGGGGTAGCCGTTCGTGCTCCCGCGGAAATAGTCCTCGAAGACCTGCATGAGATTGCGGACTTCGCTCGCCGGCCTGGACCAGTTGTCGCCCGAGAAGGCGAAGAGCGTGAGCGTGCCGATTCCCAGCCGGGGCGCGGCTTCGACGACCCGCTCGACCGCCCACCGGCCGGCGAGGTGGCCCGCTTCGCGCGGGAGGCCGCGCTGCCTGGCCCAGCGCCCGCTGCCGTCCATGATGATGGCGATGTGCAGGGAGCGGGTATAGGATGATTGCCAAGTACTTTGCATCATAAAGGCTCCGGACAAAAAAAGAGAACAGCTTAGGATGAGCGATTCCGCGCGGCGCGGATGAGTGCCTCCATCTCATTCAGATAGCGCTCGAGGGCGCGGCGCCCGGCCGCCGTCAAGCGGTATTCGGTTTTCGGCATCCGCCCTTCGAAGGACTTCGTGCAGGCGAGGTAGCCGGCCTCTTCCAGCTTCCGCGCGTGCACGCTGAGATTCCCGTCGGTCGTTTTCAAAATCTTCTTCAGATCGTTGAAGGTCAGGGGATCGTTCACCGCCAGGGCACTGACGATACCCAGCCGCACGCGCTCATGGACCAGGCGGTCGAGTTGCGGGGCCGATTCCGGCCCACGCTGGGCCGCAGAGGCTCGCGAGCGGGCCCCGGCGGGCGGGTGAGATTCCTGTCGCGGCAAACTGACTTGGGTCTTAGCCACCGTGCCTCCTTGTGATCAGCAGGCCAAAAAGAATCTGGACTCCTCCGAATCCCGCAGCCATAAAGGCGTTACCCCACGAGGCCGGGGAGAAAAGCGCTGCCACACCAACGGCCATCAAACAGACTCCCATGGCCGGAACGGCGCGTACGGAAAACGCGCCGGCCGTTACCACGCCCACTCCGTAGAGCAACAGCCAAACTCCGGGCAGCAGACTCACCAGCCCCAGGCGGTAGAGTGCGACGGTCAGGAACGCCCCGGCAAAGAGCGGTGGTGAGAGGTTCAGCGCGAACTTCCGGCCCGCCCCGGAAAGCATAGGGAGATTGGCGGCCCGCGCCTTCAGGCTCATCGCGAACGCGCCGATGGCGAGCGCGACCAGCGCCTCGAGTCCCCAGGTGGCGAGCCACATTTCGGTGGTCGTGGTGCGCGCCGCGATCCCCGCCGCCACGAGCGCCGAGATCCCCATGGCCACGCCGCCTTTGCCCGGCACGGCCGTGAAGGACGTGGAGCGCTCCATCGTCTCCCGGATGAAGCGCAGGTTTTCGACGGCCTGCTCGTCGAGTAATTCGGACCGGCGCCAGGGCCGTCGGGCGGGACGACAGGGATTCATGGCGGCAGGGTACAGGGGAAACCTTGCGTTTGTCAAGTACTTTGTAACGCAAAGTTACGATCGACGTTCCCGCTTCCCGTTCTGGTCGGACAAGCTGTGGGTTGTCAGGGTTCGTGAAAATCTGTGCCAGAGTTCTGGAAAATTCGTGTCACGGTAAGTGAAAAATCCCTACCTGGTAGGATTGCGGCGGTTAGCTGTGGAGGCGACTAAGGGACAGTATTGGGCAGGGAGGGCCGGTCGCCTTCGCCACCTCGGAGAATCGGCGCCGCGAGGCCGTCTGGGACAACTTCGGAGTGGCGCGTCAAACGCTAGGAACCAGCCGTAAAATGCCTACAAGTGCTTCACCCGTAATATTGAAAGTGCTTCCAGAACTCCGGCCAGGGCCAACGGAGCTGTCGGCAGACGAAAATTTCGTCCCAGCCGGCTACGGCGCTGTTCGCAATGCCGTAGCGATTCGTCACAAGGCCGGCTAAGACGCACGACTTGAAGTTGCGGTCGAGAACGTCGCGATGCAGTCCCAAAGTGATGACCGTCTGCGGTGGTGGATTGCCGTAACCGCGATACCAGTTTGAATTCATGCCGCTGATGGCCCCTCGTAAGCCGTAGGCCGGCCCATAGAGGTTGATCGCGCCGGCTTCGCCTTCATCACCGGCCAAGATAGCAATGCCGGCTCGCTCTTCGGTCGGTAAGGAATCGCGAATTTTGGCGACGGTTTCGACCATATCTGGCCATCCAACTTCCATGTCGAAATTGCCGTTGACACTGTTGGCCACCCGCCACCAGCGCGAGTTGAGAGGCGCGATGGGAAGCGTTAGACCGGAGGCGCACAGCGTTGCACACAGTAAGGTAATCCATGTGGCTCGGCGGACCTCGGCGGCGACGCGAACACTCAGCGAATTGACCCACTGCTCGCCCCATACGGCGCCCGCCGCGATAAGCATTGGATAAGCGGGCGCAAGATAGTAGTCGCGACCTTTTGCGGCGAGGAACGCCACCAACGTTATGACATACATCCAGCCGAGCATTCGATAACGTTTCCCTTCAGGTCTCCGGAACAGGTACCAAAGCCCCGCCAACCACAGTGGCAGGTTGACCCAGTTCGTGCCCTTCCAGAATTGATTAAGCAAGAAGTAGTCCGCTGAACCGCGTGCAATGTCGCGCTGGTGGATGCTCCGCAAGCACGCCAGCGAGACGAAATGATGTTGCAGTTGCCATATGAGGTTAGGAAGTACGATCAGCACGGCTAATCCTGCTCCGCACCAGAGCCAAGGAGTCCGCAGGTACCGCCAAGCAGGCGTCAGCACGAGTCCGCCCAGAACTCCCAGTGTGAAAAAAGCAATGGAGTACTTCGCCATCATGCCCAGACCGATGCTTGCGCCAACCGCCAGCCACCAGCGGGGGTCCTCCGACTTCAGTAGCCGGATAACGAAATATGCAACCAGGATCCAGGACAGCTGATCGAACGAAGTATAAGAGTAGAACGAGCCGTGCACGAGCGTAACTCCGCCAATGCCCGACGCAATTGCCGTCACAACCTGCGCGGAGCGGGTGCCCCCGAGTTCGCGTGCTGAAAGTCCGGCAAGGAGCATCATCAGGCTTTGGGCCACGGCTCCAAAGAAACGAAAGCCACGCAGGGAGGTGCCGAAGATTTCCAGCTCGATTCGGGCAAGGAAAGGCGTTAGGGGAGGGTAAGAAACGTAGCCCCAGTCGAGGTGGCGAGCATTGGTGTAGGTCAACAGCTCGTCCCTGTGGAATCCGTACTGGCCGTTAACGAGGGTACGCAGGAGGACGCTGGTGAAAGCGATAAGCAAAAGGATGCACATGTCACTGTGGATGGCCGCCGGCCACAACTCTTCGGACAATCGCGTTCGCTTTTCGTGCCTGCTCCGAAACTCTTCGAACCGCAAGCGCAACGCTTCCATATAACCGCTGCCGTAACCCTCTCGCATGCTGGCGAGCCGCCCGGCTCTCTCGGCTGACGGTATCACTTCTCGGTGCCTCTAGTCACGCACGCCTCACGAAAGCTCGTGGCGCGAGTCGCGACGCTGACCGCAGTGTGGGCACGATATGCCTGAGACCCGCGTGTCTTCGGCGTGAGCAGCTATCGGTAGAGATCGATAACCACTGGACTCCCGATCCGTCCTGTTTCCGGACATGTGCTCCGAAGTCTCGTGGGCCATAGTGTACGGATCACTTCCAGAGTGGTCGGCCATCCGGAAGCTGGAGCAAGGCGTTCCTGCAGGATCAGTTCAAGGACTGTGGCACAGGCGTAAGATCTTTTCAGGAATCGTGACACGAATTTTCATCAACGCTGACATCGCGAGCTCGAAGTCCTTTGGTATCAACAGATGCCTTTTCACTTACTCTGACAGCCTACACGCGCTCCTCCGTGCCCACCGTCGAGCAAAGCAGGCCGGCTCCTTGCATGGGTTGAGGCGGGAGATTGCCGGGAGGGCCGGCGGCGGCGTTGTCCTGCGCTTTCGGCGCGAGGAAGCTGCCCGCTGCAACCTCAGCGGTCGTCCTCGCTGTCCCCCCCGTGGGCGGAGCTGCGTGCTCTTTCCTCGGGTTCTTCAATCCATCGGCTGATGGCGTCAGGATTGAGCTTCATCTTGACAACACACGCCTCGTCGCGCTCGATAGTGACGACGAGCATTTCAAAGTCGCGGCCCAGTTCCCGGGCGTAGACGAAGGTCTGCTCTCTATCACGCCGCGACCAGACGCGCACGAAAGGCCGGAAATCCGGCCCGACGACTTGCTGCAGGAAGGCGTCAAAATCGGCATCGGGAGGATGGAGGGAAGGATCAAGGTCCTCAAACACCGCCAGCTTGATGCTCTTCACCCCCTGGGGATGGGCGCGGTTGGCAAAGAAGCCGGCGAGACCCATGAAACGCAGCGGGCGTTGGTGATAGTGCGCCTGGATGCGCTGGACGATGGCGGCGAATTCCCGGTCGCCGGCCCGCAGGAATCCCGGCAGAGACAGAACCGCGCCGAGCAGGAGCAGGCTTGTGGTGAGGCGGCTATTTCTTTTCATCTTGTCCACCTGGCGAAGGTTTGGGCTGACCTGGCGAGGGTTTGGGCTGCTTGTTCTTCTCGAGGTCCATCCGGGGAATCCCCATCTTGCCTTCCAGCGCGCTGAGCTTGTCGATATCGATGGGCCCGACGATGTTTACCACGGTCAATTCCTTGGGTTCGGCGGCGATGATCGCGAGTCCCAAAATCTTCTGTGTGGCGCCTTCGGTCATCAAGTAGACTTCGGAGAGTTCGTTATCGCGCTTGCTGCGCACGCCAACCATTCTCGACCAAGCCGACGATTTGAGCTGCGAGCGGATGGCTTCGACGTCGGCGTCGGAGTATTCGCCCTCTTTGTCGAATTCGAAGCTCTTGACGTAAACGCCCTTCAGATTCTTGACGAGCTCCTGAAATTCCGCTGATTCCGCATCGTGGTCGGCGGCAACGAATTTCGACGCCAATTTCAGCATCGAGTCGTCGAGCGTGACGTCCACCACTTCGGCGGCCTTGCTCGCCAGCTTGTCAAGCTGCTTGATCTCGAGCCGGGGATTCTGCCCGTAGGCCGGCCCGCCCGTGGCGAGCGCGAGCAGTAAGGAAGAGCAACTCAGGATTACGGCATGGACTGATCGGATCTTCATAAAAGACTCCTTCAGATCGGTTCTCCATCCTCTGGCGATCGTTTGAAGGCCCAGGGGCATCAGGCTAGGACGGAGGAATGTGCTGCTCCGGTCCCTGCACTTTCCTCCAGGTGCCATTCAGTTTGCTGCTGGCGATGCGCAATGCCTGCATGAGCTGTGCCCTGGCGGCTTCGCCCTGCGCTCTCTCCTGCTCCGCGCGGTGCAGGTGAACGACGCCCGCCCCAATCAGCAGGCAAGCCAGGGCGCCTGCCGCCACCCAGCGCAGACGAGGTGCCGACCAGATCGCCGCCAGCGCTTTTCGCCAGCCGATCCGCGGCGCCGGCCCCCGGGCGATTCGCGCCAGAACACTGTCCAGCAAATTCGCCGGCGGCTCCCGGCGCTTCAGTGCCGATCGCAGTTCATTCTCAAGGTCTTTCATGCTTGCTTCATCTCCACAGCCGGGCTGAGTCTTTCGCGCAGCGCCGCCAGCGAGCGCTGCAGGCGGCTTTTGACGGTGTTGATCGGGACATCGAGGATCCCCGCGATCTCGGCCAGTTCGAGCTCTTCCTGGTAGCGCAGGATGATGACCAGGCGCGAGTCCTCGGGAAGCGAGGCGACTGCGTGGCGCAGCCTCTTCGCCAGGAGCGGGTCGGGCGGCTCTGCTTCCACGGTCGGCTCCCGCGCCTCCTCGAGACCCAGGGGGGGCTGGGCCGGCCCCCGCCGGGCTTGATCGATGCAGCGCCGGCTGGTGACCTGACGGAGCCAGAGAATCAGGTGGGTCGGCGACTTGATCGCGGCGAGATTCTGGTAGAGGCGCAGGAAAACATCCTGAGCCAAATCCTCTGCCAGGGCGGGATTATGGAAGAAGTGGTAAGCCATGCTATAGACCATCCGCTGATACTCGCGCACGATGGCGCCAAAGGCGGAAGCCTCGCCCCGCGCTGACCGGGCCAGCGCCTCTTCCATTCGCAGTCGTGTTGCGTCAGTCACGCTAGGGTCTCGTCGTCCGTCGCTGGCCCTCATCCTCTAGATACGCAGAAGGCGGGGAGAAGAATGCACGGAATTTCCGGCGCGCAGCCGTGAAGACGATACACTGCTTTCGAGAGGTAGGGGAGAGGAGAGACCGGAGGATGGGGCCGCCTCGCGGCAAGGCCTTGGCTTCGGGCACGTCCTCGGCGAGTCCATCGGGCGATGATGGGGGTGGGGCTTTTCTTCCCTCGATTGTAGTTTTGGCCTGTGCTACCTTGTCCCCCACAAACGGGAGGAAACATGAAGCGCAGACACTTTCTCGGTACACTCGCCTTCTTGCCCTTCGTCGGCCGCGCGCAGGAAGGTCCGCCGGAGGCCGATCCGGTCGAGAAGATGACCGCACCGTCAACGCCCACCATCGCGCTCAATCATCTGGGCTTTCGGCCGCGGGTGGGACGGAAAACGCTCGTGGTGCGAGCCACGGGCTCGACCCGACCGAAGTCCTTTACCCTGCGAGATGTTGTGGACGTGAAGTTTCGCTTGACGCGCCCGCTCGCGGAAGGTCGCTCGGATTTTGGGCCCTGCCTGACGGCGGACTTTACGGATGTCAATCGCCCGGCGCTCTACCAGATCACCGTGGGCAAGGAGCATTCGATCCAGTTCGCGGTCCACGAAGACGTCTGGCGGCGCACGATTCCCAAAGCCGTCGGCTACTACCGCTACCAGAGGTGTGGCGTGGAGGTGCCGGGCGTGCACCCCGCATGTCATCTGGATGACGCGCGCCGGCGGGATACGGGCGAGCACGTAGACGTGGTGGGCGGCTGGCACGATGCTGGTGACCTCCGCAAGTGGATGGAAGTGACCATGCTCAACGGCGTGGCGCTGCTCAATCTCTACCGCAACAATCCCGATCCCCGGCCCGCGGACCCCACGCGGGAGCAGCTTCTCGAGGAGGTGCGATACGGCAACCGCTACTTCCTCAAGATGCAGGACGCGGACGGCAAGATTTGGGCAGACGCGGCGGGTGGCGTCAACGGCGACAACAGCGACAATCATTGGACCGACAACGTCGTGGGGACCTCCGACGACCGTTACATCAATCCCACCAAGCGCAGCGGCACCGCCGCGGTCTTCGCCACCCTGCAGGGCCTGGTGGGGCAGTGCTACGCGGAGACCGACCCCGACTACGCGAAGCGTTGTCTGGAAGCCGGAATCCGCGCCTGGCGAGCTTTCCCCGAGCCGCCAGCGTCCACCGACGACCTTGCCTGGTGGACTTTGGCCGCCTGCGAGCTCTATCGCGCCACGCACGACAAGGAGTTCCAGGAGCATGGCTATCTTCTGGGCCGCGCCCTGACGAAGCGGCAGAATACTTCGTTCATTGCCGACCAGCGCCAGGTTCGCGGCTTTTGGATGAACGGCGACCAGCCGTATATGGATATCGTGAATTCGGCCCTGCCGCCGCTCGCGTTATTGGAGTTGCATGCCACTTTCCCTGATGCGGCAGACCGGAGCAAGTGGTTGGACGCGGTGCGGCTGCACCTGGACGAGTATGTTCTACCCATATCCCAAAGGAACGCCTATCGCATCATTCCTCTGGGCATGTTTATCGGTTCTCCGACGCCGGAAACCTACCGTCCCCTCGCCGGCAATTTGACCTACCGTTACTTCCATCCCGTGCGCAAGCAATTCTGGTGGCAGGGTGCGAACTGCCATCTGGGTAGCAATGCGCTTGTGCTCGCGCGCGCCTACAAGCTGACCGAGAAGCGGGAGTATGTTGACCTCGCCTATCGTCAGCTCGAGTGGATCATGGGCGCAAATCCCTTTGCGGCCTGCATGATGACCGGAGAGGGCATGCGGAATCCCTACCCGCACTCGCGCTTCATCGGGCTCATTCCCGGCGGGATCATGAACGGCATCGCCGGCAACATGCAGGACGAACCGGTCCTCGACATGCATTACACCCTCGACTGGCGCACCTGCGAGTATTGGAGCCCGCACGTGGCGTTCTATATCTGGGCGAATTCGGTGTTGGAGAGCATCGCGTAGATCCCAAAGACGAGGAGGCGTTGAACCGCGAGACGCAACATGTTAACGTAGGGAAACTATGAAGAGCTTGTCAGCCAGTGAAATCCTGCAGATGGGCATCGCTGAGCGTATCCAACTGGTCGAAGACATCTGGGACAGCATTGCTGCTGTGCCAGACGCCATCCCCTTGACCCACGCTCAACGCGAAGAACTCGACCGGCGAATCGCTGCCTACCACGATAACCCGCAGTCAGGTAGCCCCTGGGATGAGGTCAAGAAGCGGCTGAGCGGCCTCGCATGATTCGTGAGGTCAAGATCCTCCCGGAAGCCGTATCCGACATCACCGAGGCCTATCGGTGGTACGAGAACAAGGCCAAAGGATTGGGATTGGAGTTTGTCCGGGCTGTCGACGCGAGGCTGGACTTCATTCGCCGCAATCCTTTGGCCTCCTCCCCGATCCACAAAGATGCCCGCCGCATCCTCTTGCGAAGGTTCCCGTACGGGCTCTACTACCTTGTCGAGGACGAATGGATTGCCGTCTTGGCCTGTTTCCATGCCAGGCGCGACCCCGCCCTGCTGCGGAGCCGACGGTAAGGACACCGCGAAACCGGGGCGGAGGAAACGCCTCCAGAGAAGAAGGATCTCGAATTACACGACCGGAATCCCTAGATCCTTGCTGCCCAGCGGCGACATCTTGGCTTCGGGCGCGTATTCGGCGAGCAGGTCGAGCGCAATGCGCGCGCGGTGAACGCGCTCGCGGCCCATGTTGACGGCGAGGTCTTCGAGGTGTCGGCCGCACGGGTAAATATCCGGCGCGTTGCGCAATCCGAACTTGAGGTAAATCGGCGCAGCCACGCGGATGAGGTTCATCATTTCGTAGTAGCGCACGAACCCGCCAAAGTTGTCCGGCACTTCGATGTAGAGGTCGATGGGAATGTCCACGGCTTGGCGCAGCGCGCCGACTTGCGCGGGGCTCAAGTCGGTAGGGATGTTCAGGGTGTTCACGCCGGCGCGCTCGAAGAGCTTGGCCGTCGCCGGGTTGGCGGCGGGCAGCGTCACGGAACTCTTGATCACCAGGTTCTTGGGCAACTCGCCTTTCTTCTTCATTTCGTTGAGCACCCAGATCAAGCCGAGGTCGGCCGGCAGCACGCTGCGGATGCCGAGGTCGCAGGCGCGGCGCACATCTTCGATGGCGTAGACCAACTGGTCGGCGCCGCGATGCTGCAAGCCGATCACTTTGCCGGCGGCTGACGCCGCCTGGCCGCCCGCCTCGAACGTCGCCCGCGGGCCGATGAAGAGACACACCTCAATTCGTTGGTCGCGCCCGATGCGCGCCATCTCGGAGATTTCTTTCCGCGTGAGCAGCATAATGCCACTGCCTTGGCTGACGCGATGAACGGGGACCTGAAGTTCCTTCGCCGCCGCTAGCACCTCGCGGAAAACGCGCGGCCCTTCCACGCTCGGAATCTCGAATCGCCATTGGCCGCCGTCAGGGAATCGCTTGCCGCTCGGCTTGAGCGCGTGATTGTCTTCAGTCGGCAAATCCAGCTTGGCAAGAAACTGCTGGCTCTTTTTCATCGGTGACTCCATCTGAGTGTCTGAGTCTGAACTCTTCGCGACTGGCAGTTTCGGTATGATCTTACCGATTTCTGTCTTGAAGCGCTCCTGATGTTCGGGACGGGGGAGCGGCAACACATAGGGCGGTAGGCAAGACAATCCCGCCTCGCGGATTGCATCGACCACCATGGGTTCAATGGCGCACATCAGAACCACAACTGCGTCAGGTCGGTAATCCTTCATTCGCCGCGCCAGAGATGACACACCTTGCCGCCGATGTTTGTCCCGCTCGCTCTCGTCTTTGATATGGTTGATGGGGTATAGGACCAGATCATCGAGAAAGAAGCCTTTCGCCCTAAATTCTGAAAGGAAATTCGTATCGTCCCCGAAGGCTTCCTTCATCTTGTGATAAAGCAGGCTGTCGCGTTTGTAAAAGAATTTGCCGCTGTGCGGCGGCGATTCGCCTACGAACAGAGTGGTGATGCGCTGAGGTCGGAAAGTGTGGCGCAGCCCCTCCACATCGCTCACGGGATCATCTCCTCAGACAGAGTCGCCAGCGATTCGACCGACGACGGACCGCTCACGACGCCCTACTGCGTATATTTCAAATATACCGTCCTCGTCTCGGTGTAGAAATCCAGTGCCAGCGGGCCTTGCTCGCGCATGCCGAAGCTCGACTCCTTGGTGCCGCCGAAGGGCAGTTGGTATTCCACGCCCGCGGTGGGCAAGTTCACGGTAATCAATCCGGCTTGAATCTGGTTGGTGAACTGGTGCACGCGCGTCAGATCGCGCGTGACGATCGAGGCCGACAGCCCGAACTTCACGCAGTTGGCGAGGCGCATCGCGTCGTCGAA
>JAIQGB010000264.1 GCA_020072905.1 Terriglobia bacterium
AGTCAAGGATAACGGCCTCAAGGTCGAGTAGGGAGGAGTGTGTCAGACATTGTTGCGACACACTCCTTAAGCAAAACCGCCCGCAGACAAGGAGAAGGGGAGTGACTGACCTGCAACTGCCGCGGCACGCCCGCTATGACTATTCGCCCATCACCGAGCGCAAGGACTACAGCTGGCCCGGCGGCAAGCGGCTCGCTTTCTGCATCACCACGAACGTCGAGGTTTACGCGTACGGCAAGGGGCGGGGGCACGACAACGCCAAGCACGGCGAGCCGCAGACACAGCGCAACTATTCCTGGCGCGACTACGGCAACCGCATCGGCATCTGGCGGCTGTTCGATCTCGCCGAGGAGCTGCAGATGCCGCTTGCGCACAACGCCAACAGCCTGCTCTACGAGCATGCGCCGCAGATCATGCACCGCATCCGCGCGCGCGGCGACGAGATCGTCGGGCACGGCCGCACGAACTCCGAGAACCTGCACGACTTCCGCTGGGAAGCGGACGAAGCGCGCGTCATCAGGGAGGTTACGGACACCTTTGCGCGGCACGAAGGCCGACCGCCCAGGGGCTGGATGGGAGCCGGAACGTACGAGAACGCCTGGACGCCGGACCTCCTCAAGGAAGCCGGCTATACGTATCTCATGGACTGGCCGTTCGACGATCAGCCCGTCTGGATGCGCACGCGCTCCGGGCCGATACTGTCGGTGCCCTATCCCGCGGAGCTGAACGATTCTCCGCAGATCATTCATCGCCAGCACACCGGGCGGGAGTTCTGCGAGATGCTGGTGGACGAATTCGAGGAAATGGTGGAGCAGTCGGCGAAGTATCCGCTGGTGTGCAACCTGTCGATTCATCCGTTCGTATTCGGCTATCCGTTCCGCCTGCGGCCGTTGCGCAAGGCGCTCCAGCACTGCTTCGCGAACCGGTTCATGGACCGTGTGTGGAAATGCACGCCGGGGGACATCGCGGATTACTGTTACACGCTGAAGGCGGGGATCATTCCGATCCACGTCCGGGAGGTGAATTCGGGGATGCGGCTGAAGACATCCCTTTCGCGAATCAGGACGAAGGGAGTCATGATGACGAACATCGCCAGGTAGGTGTAAAAGAGCATCTCCATGGGGGTGTATCGCCTCATCATTTTCTTGCTATAGGTATTATAGAAGCCGCTGCCGGTTACACCCAAAAACACCAGCATGTTTCCCGCCCAGTAGTTTTTCCCGAAGTTCATGTGCCGGAAATCAGACGCGGAGCAGAGTATGACCCCGAAGAGGGCCAGTCCGAAGCTTACCCACCGGGCGGAGGTCATCCGTTCACGCAGAATGATCGCTGCAAGAATCGCCATGGAGATGGGGGCAGTAAGGGCGATCAGTGCCGCATTGCTGGCCAGCGACATCCGCGTACCCCACGTTGTCCACACTTGAGCGGGGAAAACTCCCAGGACAGCCATCAGAAAATAAGCAAGGATATCCTTCTTTCTTCGTTGGTTGGGCTCCGTGTCGTTCCGCTTTTCGCTTCGGACCAGAGGGTAGAGCATCACGGTGGCCAGGGTCATCGGGCCCCACACTGTAAAAAGTGAGCCCACTTGGTCTTGGACCAACTTGATGCAGGTGAATTGAAGAGCCCACATCAGATTGCAGCTAAACAGGAAGAACCACGACCGCATAGAACTCACTCCGTCCGATGTTTGGGGATCTCTTTCACGCGCTCGAACCTCGCTTAATCCTTCTATCCTTCGTGAAACCTTTGACTGCCTGGCCTGCCAGAGTATCACCCAACCGCGAGGGCGGCTGTGGAGGGATGTGTCGCAGGTTGTGATTCCGGTAGAGCCAAGAATCCTGGCCCGCAATCGCCTCGATCAGGATCGGCCTTTCCCTGTCCCCGAGATGCTGAGGTCCTCCCTCGGCGGAAGGCTGACTGCGGCTTGAGGCGTCTTCCGCGGAGCGCAAGGTCTTCACTGGTTCGCCTAAATCTTGATAAAGATCTTGCGCTGATACAGCCAGTAACAGAGGTACCACATCACCAGGAAGATGCAGAATGATTGCGCTACGGGGGCGAGAGCTCCGATAAAGGCGAAGCCGCGCGTGAACGTCCCGACCACATCGTTGATCCACTCGGTCATGACGCTATGGACGCAATAAATGAAGATGGAGTTCATCCCCAGGACAAGCAGGGGAAAAACCAAGCGACGAAAGCCCATCATCTCTACCAGCCAGTAGAAGAAAAGCAGAATCAACAGAACACACCCGCCGCTCACCAAGGTGAAGGAATCCGTCCAAATCCGCTTGATCATCGGATTCACGGGCGTGAGGGCGAAACCCAGCAGGAAGCACAAGGCGGCCCCTCCCGCAAGCGCCTTCACGTTATAAGCATGGCCCCGCTTCTTCAGGAACAACTCGCCACACCACACGCCCAGCAGAGTCGTGACCGTGCTGCTGATCCAATTGATGCTGACGTAGTACCCGTCGGGGTTGACGCCCAAAAGGACGAGGTCGATTCTCCTCCCGATGTTATCGGTCATCGAGAAGGGCCCGTCCTTGCCGGGAAAGGCCAGGAACAATCCCCAGTGCACAGCCAGGAAGAGCACCGCGGCCAGGATTTGCCAACGAAATTCCAGCTGCATGATCAGGAAACAGAAAAAGTAAGTGAAGGCAATCTGGGCAAGAACATTGTCCAACTGAAAGTGCGGAACATAGCGCGGGTATCCCTCATCGGCAATGGACATCAGGATCTGACTTATAAAGAGCAGCATGAAGGACCGCCACAATACGTGTTGAAACTGCTGCTTGAAGGTCTCGCCCTGTCCCTTCCTGCGCCCAAAGGAAAAGGGCATGGCCAACCCGACCATAAACATGAAGGAGGGCTGGATGAGATCCCAGAAGACCATGCCCTTCCATGGCACGTGGTCGAACTGGCGGGCTATCCATGCGTATCCGGGATGATTCGGCAGCACGACATAGCCAAGGCCAAAACCGCCGGAGATCAGCATCATCATGATGAAGCCACGAAAAGCATCCAAGGAGAGCAACCGGCCGCTGCGCGCCTTCTCGAGCACTGTTCCTTTCGCGGCGGCCCCCATCTCGGCGACCCCGACGGGTTGTATACTCACCTTCTCAGACGGGTCAGACATGGCGATCCTTCTCTCGTCTATCGGCCTTCACCAACTCGGCCAGAAAGAGCGTCAGAACTCCTGAGTTCCGCCGCACTCGATCAGGAACGAACCCTTGCTTCAAGAGAGATTTCCCACAGAAATCGTTGTCCAGCTTCAAGATGAATACAGCCCTCTCCGGTATTGAGTGAGTTGGGTTTCCCTATCCAGGGCTCGGGGCAGAAATACCTGTGTGCGGGATCTCCCCAAAACACAAAGAAGAAGTCTTCCTCGGCAGCCAAGAACTTCCCATTGACGCCTATCTCGCGCTGGCTGATGCGAAGGTGCATGGAAGCAGGATCCTCTAGCTCAAGCCATACCCCATCGCGCTGGAAGCCTCCCAGAACCGTGTCAAGAAGCTCCTTCCGGTCCAGGGGAGTAGGGCTGGAGAGGTCCACCGGAGTGCGGTCTCCGCTCAGCAAACACAATGGGTTTTGATGCAAGATTACGGAACCGGGCGTACGAAGCGTGCATTGGTCAAACTGCCCTCTGCCCGTGAGCGGGAGCCGAAGTGAGAGGTGGTTGCCGATCGAAAATGGCATAGGATAAGGGTTCTCGCCCGCATTGACCGTGTACTCGACCGCGATTCTCCCTCCTCCGACCTTGTAGGTCACAGAGATCTCGAAGGTGAACGGGTAAGTTCTCAAGGTGTCGACGGAACTCGAAAGCGAGCACGTCGCATAGGCAGAACCCTCGGTAGTGCCGAAGGCATCCAGGTGCCAGGGCAGCTTCCGCGCAAACCCATGAACGTCGATATCGTAGGCCGCATTGCCAAGCTTGTACCTGCCCTGACGTGGCTCAATTCCTGACCCCTTCCACTCTGCAATCTGTTGCTCCGTGAAAGAGCGACCGACAGCGGGCCAGAGAAGAGGCGCCCGCTCATCGGCCTCGCACGGCCAGCATCTGTAATCGAGAGCCCGGTGCAGAATCTCTCGCCAGGCCTCAGCACACTTAACCTGCAGGCTGGCCATCTCACCACCCGCTGCGGGTAGAACTGCCAGCCGGATCCCGTGCGTTTCGTCTGCCAGCCGGACGAGGGGGGAGGCCGCAGCCCAAGGTAGATCATATTTCTCGATACTGTGCGTCAGAGCGCTTGTCGTGGTTTTTGCCCCTGCCTCTGCCTGACTTTGCGGCTCTGATGGAACTTCCATCAAGACGAATCCGTGCCCCCACACACTCCAAAGCCGTGACAGGCGGGTTCAGCCCTCTCTTCCCGTGTTTGCAGTGTCCCTTATGCCAGAGGCGTCATTGGGTGTCAACAGAAAAAGTCGCGACGGAAAATAACTATGGCTCGGGGCCTGCGTAACTGGCTACTCACTTTCGCTCGCGTACTTAAGGTCGCTGAAGGTTGGGCTATCCCGAGGTCTCCCTCCGCCTTTTATCGGGTGCCCGCATTTGGATCGAATCGACGTCCAGATCCGCTCTGTTGCTCCAGCTCACTGCCGAGAGGCGTTGCAAGGCTAACTCCTTCCTACGCTTGACGTGGTTTTGGACGTGGTGGTAATCTGGCGCTTCAGCGGGCCTGCAAGCACCCTCCAGTCGAGCTTGAGGGACAGGCTTGCTCATTAAAACGCGCGGCGCACAAAAGAACCGGAACGTATGAATTCTGTCCTAACCGTACGCGAGAAGGACAAAGCGGTAATCCTAGCCGCTGTGAGGCGGTTCGGGCCTGTGTCTCGCGTGGGGATTCACAACCTGACTCGGCTGAGACCGGCGACCATTTCCTTGCTGGTAAGGGAATTGGTGGCTGACCGGAAACTCAAAGTGGTTGGGCGTGCAGACAACCCGATGGGCAGAAAACAGGTTCTCCTTTCCATCAACCAGGAGTCCGGTTTTGTGATTGGGCTGGATTTCGACGAGGAATTCATCGACGCAGCCCTTTTGGATCTTCGCCCGACCATCAAGTACTCCATTCGGGAAGCTACGAACGTCTCCAGCGGCGTCGAGGGATTAGTGGCGCAGTTGCTCGCCTGCGTTTGGAAAGTCATCCGGCAGTCCGACCTGGACCTGCGACACATTCAGGGGATCGGCGTCGGTGTTCCGGGGCTTGTCAACAGTCGCAATGGCACCGTCATGATGTCGTCGACGATCGACTTCTGGAAACAAGTCGAGCTCAAGCAGCTTTTCGAAAAGGAATTCGGCGTGTCGACGGAGGTGGAAAACAACGCCCGGACGAAAGCCGTTGCGGAGAGGGTCTTGGGCGCCGGTGGCGGGGCAAAAGACATGATCTTTGCGGAATATGGAAAAGGAATCGGGGCAGGGATCATCGTCGGCGGAAGAGTGCTTCATGGGCACAGTTTCAGTGCGGGCGAGTTGGGCCATACGCATATCGTGGAGAATGGTCCAGCATGCAATTGCGGCAGCTTCGGATGCCTCGAAGCCATCGCAAGCGTCAGCGCGATCGAGAGCAGAGTTCGGAAGGCCCTGGAGGGTGGCGGCTATTCCGGGCGCCTCGAGTTCTCGGGCGGGGACCCGCACAGTATGTCCGGATGGAACGTGCTGGAAGCTGCGAAGATGGGGGACAAGTTATGTGTGGCCATCACGGAGGAACTGGGCAGGTATTTGGGGCTGGCACTGGCCAATCTGGTGAATCTGTTTAACCCCTCGGTTGTAGTCCTTGACTACCGACTCGAAGCCGCCGGACAGCAACTTCTAGACCAGGTGAGCCGTGTTGTTCGGGCTCAGGCCTTGAGTCACGCGACGCAGGATTTGGATATTCGGTTCGGGAAGCTCGGCCCGCAAGTAGGCGTAATTGGAGCGGCTCTGCTGATTACCGAAAGAATCTTTGAAGTGCCGCTGCTTAAGCCTCCCAAGTTCATGATGGATGCGGGTGGTCCTGCTTCGCCGAATGCGCGCGTCCAAGGAGAGGCGGATCAGGCGAGCGGAGGTGCGGCTGCAACAACCCACTCTTGATCCTTCCCTGGCAGTGATGCGGCGGGGCCAGGATCTCTTTTCCTTCGGATCGTTATTGGCGGCCGACGAAATCTCTTCTTATCACGAAGCGAGAGCGAGTTCCAAACGGTCTCGTGCAAGCATGCCTCAGGCGGCTTGACAGATGTCCCCGCCGCGTATAAGTTGCCGCGGTCCTGACGCAACCGGGTGGCCGCGCCAAAGGCCCACGACATCGCCGAAAGGTTCGAATGGCGGATCCCGCACCCAACCGGGAGATTTCGTGCCCCGCGCACGTGTCCCCGACTTCAGCCGGGGAGCGAGAATAGCCACACCCGAAGCGT
>JAIQGB010000265.1 GCA_020072905.1 Terriglobia bacterium
CCGGTGCCTCCCGTCACAATGGCAACGCGATTGGCGAGTCCCATGGCGAAACCTCCAACGGAGGGTGGTAAAGTGGTGATCATAGCAGACCCCGAGGCATTGCGGTTTGCAGGTATTGCCGACCGGCATCCATGCTCCTCGGACGGGTGAGAGCAGCCTCTGGCCCGGGCGAGCTAAGGAGATTTTTCCACTGCCGTGAAATCTGTACGCGCCGGGGCGGCGGAAGAGCATAGGTCCAGGAATGTAAGTACTGGCATTTCAACGCGTTAGTCCCTACTTAAGTTGGCAACGGATTTGCGGGGAAATCCTTGGACGTTTTTTGGCAAGTCGCAAGTCCAGTTCAAATCATGGGCTTATGAGTGCGGGGGTGCAGGCGCCAGAGGATTGGGGGCGGCTTGGAAGCGCTCCCGGCTGGGGGATCAGACCCGTCATGTGGTGGGAAAAGAAACCTCTTGCGCCTGCGCCCAGCCGCGCAGCGCCCGGCGCGCTCCGTCCCCCCGAGCCGTCACCAGACCAACCTGTGAGGGAAATCATGCCGACACCATCCTTTTCGCCCGCCTCCATGCAGGAGCAAGTTCGCCTGGGAGAATCGCTGATTGTCCACGGCGAGCTCAGCGGAAACGAAGACCTGACGATTGAGGGACAATTCGAGGGCACGATTGACCTGCAGGGTCATTGCCTCACCGTCGGCGCCCACGGCCAGGTCAAGGCCGAAATCCGCGCCGGCCGCGTGGTGATTCTGGGCGCCGTGAACGGCAACATCACGGCTCGCGACCGCATCGAGATTCACAAGACGGGTCAGGTCGTGGGTGACTTGGTCAGCCCGGGAATTGCCATCGAGGACGGAGCCTATTTCAAGGGGAGCATCGAGATTCTCCGCGAAGGCAGCCTGGAGACCGCGCGCGTCCTTTCCTCTTCGGCCTCGAACGATCACGACGACTAGTGCCGCGTAATCGAAATAAGTGACACAGGCCAGGGCTACGCTCTCCTGCTGAGCCCGCTCGCTTGCCATCCAGGCCCTTCGCGGTCATGCTGAGCGCAGCGAAGAATCCTTTTCATTTGCCGCTCAGGGTGACATGCCATCGAGTGTGTCACGTTCTTTGATGGCACGGCACTAGCTGATTTTCTGGCGCCCCGCAGAAAACCTTGTGGAGCGGGCCATTCCCCAAGCCTTATCTTTTTTCCGCAGACGACTTTTCATCCAATCTGCACTTGGCGCTGGCCGTCAATTCCTCTTGGCAGACCGGCGGAGATCAGGCAGTATACCTGTACCGGGAATAGGGCATCAGTTGCTTGGGAGCCATCTTCGTGTGAGAGAGGGCGATGGTGGATGCTGACGCGCAAGAAGAGGCGGCCCTCAGGAGCGTGGGAGAGGAAATCCTACGCTATCACGTCGAGCTCTGCGTGCCCGGTTCGTTTTCGAGGCGGCTGCGTCACAGCGGGCGCGACTGGAGGAGTTGGAACAAATCTTCGCGCCATGCTGCAAGGCGCCCCGCGCTTAGTCTAAAGACCGGTACGAAGGCCGGGGTGTTTCGCCGGACACAGTCGAACCCATCTCAACGCAAGGTCTGAAGGGTGCGCATCAAATTCCGCCTGATTCTCTCGCTGGCCGTGGGCGTCACCGTGGTCGCCTTCGTCTTCGCCTATCTTCAGGTGAAAGAAGAAAAGCAGAGGATGAGGGATGATCTGGAACGACGCGCCGAGGTTCTGGCGGAGAGCCTGGAAGAGACCGTCGCGCCGTTGGTCGAAAAACGCTCGGCAAAGGAGCTGCAGCGGATTGTCGAACGGTTCGGTAACCGCGAGCGGCTGGCAGGAATCGCCGTCTACGATAGTGACGGGCGCGCGTTGGCGGTGACCTCCGGCCTCGACCGCCGGCTCGCCGCGCCTCCTGCCGCGGTCCAGCAGGCTCTGGCGCGAGACGCGGGTCGGGAAGCGTTCTTTCCACTCGATTCGAACCTCATGCACGTTTACGCTCTGCCGTTGCACGGGGCGACCTCAACGGTGGGCGCACTTGCCATCTTCCATGAGGCCAGTTACATTGACGCACAGACGGCTCGCCTTTGGCGCGACACGTTCCTGCGCGCGGCCATCCAGGTGCTCATCGTCGTCCTCCTCGCCCTGCTCATTGTGCGGTGGAGCATCGCGGGACCCATTGCCAGGACCGCGCAGTGGATGAGAGAACTGCGTATGGGCCGGGCGTCCGAGAACCCGACCCTGCCGTCCGAGGAGCTTTTCAAGCCGCTGGCGCAGGAGGTGACCCACTTCGCACGCAGCCTCTCGGAGGCGCGGGCGGCCGCCGAGGAGGAAGCGCGGCTGCGGCAGGCGGGGGCGGCACTCTGGACCCCCGAGCAACTGCGCGTTCATGTGAAGGACAAGCTGGCTTCGAGCGCGCTCTTCGTCATTTCCAACCGCGAACCGTACGTGCACGTCCGGGGTGGGAAGGCGCTGGAAGCGATTGTTCCGGCGAGCGGCCTGGTGACCGCGCTCGAACCCATCCTGCGCGCCTGCGACGGGACGTGGATTGCCCACGGATCCGGCGAGGCCGACCGCGAAACCGTGGACGCCTCCGGCCGCCTCCGCGTGCCCCCGGAAGACCCGCACTACACCCTGCGGCGCGTCTGGCTCAGCAAGGAGGAGGAAGAAGGCTATTACTTCGGCTTTGCCAACGAAGGCCTGTGGCCGCTCTGCCACATCGCCCACACGCGCCCGGTCTTCCGCGTTTCCGACTGGCAGCACTACCAGCAGGTCAACCGGAAATTCGCCGAGGCAGCGCTCCAGGAGATGGACGGTATCGAACATGCGGCGGTGCTGGTCCAGGACTATCACTTCGCGCTGGTTCCGCGGCTCATCAAGGAAAAGCGGCCCGACGTGCGTGTGGCGATCTTCTGGCACATTCCGTGGCCGAACGCCGAGGCGTTCGGCATCTGCCCGTGGCAGCGAGAACTGCTCAACGGGCTGCTCGGTGCGGACCTCGTGGGTTTCCACATCCAATCGCACTGCAACAACTTCCTGGAGACGGTCGACGGGGCCCTGGAATCCCGCATCGAGTGGGAGCGTTTCGCGGTGAACCGCCGCGGGCATTTGACCTTTGTCCGGCCTTTCCCCATCAGCGTGGCCTTTCCGGAACCCGCCGCCGAATCCGGCCCGCAGCCGGCGACCTCGCCCTATCTCGAACGTGCCGCGTTGTTCAAGGAATTGGGCGTCCAGGCCACCTTCATGGGTCTGGGCGTGGACCGCGTGGATTATACGAAAGGAATTCTGGAGCGTTTCCAGGGTGTCGAACGCTTCCTCGAGAAGTGGCCTGCCTACCGCGGGCAGTTCACCTTCGTGCAGATCGGCGCCCCCAGCCGCACGCACATCAAGCGCTATCATGATCTCCAGGCGGAGGTCGAGGCGGAGGCGGACCGCATCAACTGGCGTTTCCAGACCAGCGACTGGAAACCGATCGTTTTCCTCAACCGACATCACAGCCACAAGGAAATCGAGCCTTTTTATAGGGCGGCGGACGTGTGCCTGGTGACCTCGCTGCACGACGGGATGAACCTAGTGGCCAAGGAATTCGTCTCTACGCGCGACGACGAGCAGGGTGCCCTGATCCTCAGCCGCTTCACGGGCGCGGCCCGCGAGCTGCGTGATGGGCTGATCGTCAACCCTTACGATGCCGAACAACTCGCCGAAGCGATTCGTTTCGCCCTCGAAATGGATCCGGAGGAGAGAAAGGCCCGGATGCAACGCATGCGCCGCATTGTGAGAGAGCACAACATTTACCGTTGGGCCGGAACCCTCATCACGGAGCTTTCGGAAATCCGCCTCGATATTCCGGAAGCCGTCAAAAGCCGCACAACCTGATCTCAGCGTGGAACCGTCCCGCTTGGCCGGCGCGGCCCGATTGTGGGGGGGGCATGAAGCGTCGAACGAAATCCACGAAAACCTCCCGTCGGGGCGAGGGCCTGACGGCTTGGCGCCGTATGCCCCGCACCGACAGTCGTCGCGGCTCGCGTCACTTGTTCGACCGCTGGGCGGGAGTCTCGGCGCGCCTGAGGGGGGCCGAGCACGTGGCGCTGTTTCTCGACTTCGACGGCACGCTGGTCCCTTTGCGCCACCGGCCGGGCGACGTCTGGCTGAACCCAGTGGTGCGGCGCGCCGTCGAAAGTCTCGCACGCCGTCGCCGCGTGACTGTCTGCCTGATCAGCGGCCGGCGGCTGGCGGATTTGCGCCGTCGAGCGCGCATCGCCGGGGCGCGCTACGTGGGCCTTCACGGCTGGCCCGTCGAGCGGTGCCGGAGTTTCTCGTGCATCTCAAGCGCTCCCTCACCACGCGTCTGGGGGAACTCTCTGGCATTCGGACGGAGGACAAAGGATTCAGCATCGGCGTGCATTATCGCGGAGCGCGAGCGACGGCGGTTCGGCGCGCGCGCGCCCTTCTTCAGGAATGCTTGAGGCCCTATCAGGGGCAATTCCGCTTGCTGAAGGGGAAGAAGGTGTGGGAGATTCTTCCCGCCGAAGTGGCCGGTAAAGGCGCGGCGGCGCGCGAGGTCCTTAACGAACTTGGTCGTCCGGCCCTGCCGGTCTACCTGGGTGACGATACGACGGATGAAGCGGCGTTTGAGGCGTTGCGCGCGGGCATCACGGTGCGCGTGGGCCCGACACGCCAAACCCGAGCACGTTATCGGCTGAGAAGCCCGAAGGAAGTCTGGGATCTTCTGGCGAGACTGGAGGAAGAGATCCGGTGAGAGTCGCCGAGCAGCCTTTTCAGTTCGTCACCGCGTCCTACCTGACGCGCATCGGGAACCAGAAGACGCATAATCTCACCGATCTCGGCCGCGGCCTCGAGGAGTCGAGCGAAGCCTCGATCTTCTACCACACGTTTCAGAGCCTCGGCCGGCACCACTTCCTGACCGAGGGCTTCTCGAACGATTTCGCCCAGTGGGTGCTCGCTGCCTGCAACCGGCCGGGGCTCGCCGAGCAGTTGGCCTCTCTCGACATCCGCGACTACATCGCCGTGGGGGACCTGCGCCGAGATCTTCAGAACATCGTGGCCGCCTATTGCGACGCGCATCCCGAGGAGGCGCGGCAGGCGGCGTTCGAGGATTTCTTCTTTTGTGAAGCGATCGAGGTCAGCGTCCCCCTAGGGATCGAGGCGTGGACGCTCGAAGAATTCCGCCGGGGCCTCGAGATGCTCAGCCACGCCTCGTTTCATTTCCACTTCATCTCTTCCCGGCTCCGGCTGCAGTTGCACACGAATGATTTCTCGCTCTGGCTGGCCGGCAACCTCGGTCTTGAATCGCTGGCGAAGCGGCTCGACCGCATCGATATCTACACGAACACGATTGAAGGCGCGCAGGCAAAAATGCTGGCGCTCGTCGATAAGGAGCTGGCATCGTGACGGCTGCACCTCGCGTGACTCGCCTCCTTCGGCTGGACGACTACATTCCCGTTCTGGGGGCGGCGGAGGTTTCGGAACTTCGCGCCCTGGCGGGCCGCCTCCAGGGGCGTACGGTGGAAATGGTCAACTCGACTTCAGTGGGCGGCGGAGTCGCGGAGATCCTGAGCCGCCTGGTTCCGCTCCTCGAGGAGTTGGGAGTGGCCGTCCGCTGGGACGTCATCACCGGGGGCAACGATTTCTTTGAGATTACCAAGGCATTTCACAATGCCCTGCACGGCGGCCCTTATGATATGCCGCCGCAAAGCTTCGAGATATTTCTGGCGTATAACGAGCAAAACCGCGCGCGGCTTCAGCTCGAGGCGGAATTCACCGTGATCCACGACCCGCAACCCGTCGCGCTCATCAACGCCCGCGGCAACCACGCGGGGAACTGGATCTGGCGCTGTCACATCGATCTCTCCCGTCCCAACACGACGGTATGGGGATTCCTTGAGCCTTACGTCCAGCGCTACGACGGCGCCATCTTTTCTTCCCCAGAGTTCTCGCGCCAGCTTTCCATCCCGCAGTATCTCTTCTACCCGTGCATCGATCCGCTTTCGGAGAAGAATCGGGAGCTGGAGCCGGAGTACATCGCGGGCATCCTGGAAGGCTTCGGCATCGACCCGAAACGCCCGGTCCTCACGCAGATTTCGCGCTTCGACCGGCTCAAGGACCCGGTCGGCGTGGTCCGCGCCTACCAGATTGTCAAACGCTATTTTGATTGCCAACTGGTGCTGGCTGGCGGCGGGGCTGCCGATGACCCCGAGGGCGGCAGGGTGCTCGAGGAGGTCCGCCAGGCCGCCCAGGATGACTCGGACGTTCACGTGCTCGACCTGCCGCCCTGGAGCGCGCTGGAAATCAACGCGCTGCAGCGCGCCTCGACGATCGTCATCCAGAAGAGCCTGCGGGAGGGCTTCGGCTTGACCGTCACCGAGGCGCTTTGGAAGAAGCGACCTGTCGTGGCCTCCGCGGTGGGTGGAATCCCCACCCAGGTGATCCACAAGCACACGGGGATGCTCTCGCACTCGGTCGAAGGCTGCGCTTACCAGATCCGCTTCCTGCTCTCCAATCCGGCCATCGCCGAGAGGCTGGGCGAGCAGGGGCACCAGCACGTCCGGGAGCACTTTCTGATCACCAGCAGCGCGCGGCGCTATCTCACCTTGTTCTTGCACCTTCTGGATGGCCGGGGAGCTTAACTTCGGCGCACGTAGAGCGTAGAATCCGTCGGCACGCGACTGCTCTTCCCGAGCGGAATTCCCGCGCAGAAAGGGTTGACTGCCCGCCCGGAACCCATGTAGGAGGTTGTTGCGATGTCCGATTTCCATCAGACGGGCGTGGTGGCCACGATGCATCGTCTCGGGCACCGGTCCCTGGAGTCCATGGAGAATGACTTGAAGGAATTCGCGCGGTCCCAGCCGGTGGCGCTGGTCCTGCCGGCGCTCTTCTCGGAGTTCCAGGGTGAGGCGATGCCGCGCATCCTGGAGGAAGTGTCGCGCGTGCCGTATCTGAGCGAGGTCGTGGTGACCCTTGGCCGGGCGGACGCGGAGCAATTCGCAGAGGCGCGCCGCCGCGTTGCAGGCCTGCACTCGCACGTGCGCGTCATCTGGAACGACGGCCCGCGCGTGCAAAAAATCTATAACGACCTCAAGGCTGCGGAATTGCCGGTGGGCGAAGACGGCAAAGGCCGGTCGTGCTGGATCGCTTACGGGTACGTCCTGGCGAGTGGCCGCTCGAAGATCATTGCCCTCCACGATTGCGACATCGTCAACTACTCGCGGGAGATGGTGGCGCGGCTCTGTTACCCCGTCGCGGACTTGCGAATCGACTTTGTCTTCTCCAAAGGCTACTACGCCCGCGTCACGAACCGCATGCACGGGCGGGCAACTCGATTGCTGATCACCCCGCTCGTCCGGTCGCTCCAGCGCCTGCTGGGGCATCAGCCTTTTCTCACCTATCTCGACAGCTTCCGGTATCCGCTGGCGGGCGAGTTCTGCATGTACGCGGACATGGCGCGCTTGAACCGCATACCCGGCGACTGGGGCCTGGAGGTCGGCGTGCTGGCGGAGGTGTACCGCAATTTCTCTGTGAAGCGGCTCTGCCAGGTGGACCTTTGCGACAACTACGAGCACAAGCACCAGAACCTCTCCCCGCAGGACGCGCAAACGGGATTGATGCGCATGACGGTGGACATCGCCAAGACCCTCTTCCGAACGCTCGCCGCCGAGGGCGTGATGCTTTCCGGTGGGACTTTCCGGACTCTCCAGGCCCAGTACGTGCGCACGGCGGAGGACATGATCACGCGCTACCATGCGGACGCGACGATCAATGGGCTGGTGTTCGACCGCCATGGCGAGGAAGACATCGTGCACGCTTTCGCCCGCGGGCTCCGTCTGGCGGCGGAAAGTTACCTGGCCGACCCACTTGGCCAGCCGCTCATTCCGAATTGGAACCGCATCGTGGCGGCCGTTCCCGATATCTTCCTGCGTCTAAAAGAAGCGGTCGAAAACGACAACGCCTAGGGAGTGATGTCTTGGCGGAAGAGGTTCTCGCTGCACAAGTTCGCGAACAGGTGGCGGCGCTGGGGACGGCCGAAATCGTTGTCGGCATCCCCAGTTACAACAATGTGCGGACCATTGGCCACGTCGTGCGGGCGGCGCACGCCGGCCTGCTCAAGTATTTTGCGGACCGGCGGGCCTTGATCGTGAATTCGGACGGCGGCTCGAAAGACCACACGCGCGAGGCGGCCGAGCAAGCTCAGCTCGACACCCAGGGATTGCTCCTGGTGAGCCACCCCCTGCAGCCCGTGCACCGCCTGACGACGCCCTACCACGGCGTGCCGGGGAAGGGCAGCGCTTTCCGCACCATTTTTCAAATCGCGGAAATGGTGGGCGCGCGCGCCTGCGTGGTGGTGGACGCCGACCTGCGAAGCGTCGCGCCGGAGTGGTTCGACCTGCTGCTGAGGCCGGTCCTGGAGCGGGATTTTGACTATGTCGCGCCGTACTACAAGCGGCATAAGTACGACGGAACAATCACCAACAGCATCGTTTATCCGCTGACCCGCGCACTCTACGGGCGGCGGGTGCGCCAGCCCATCGGCGGAGACTTCGGGCTTTCGAGCCGGCTCGTCCAGCGCCTGTTATCACGCGATGTCTGGGCGACTGACGTCGCCCGTTACGGAATCGATATCTGGATGACCACCACCGCCATCGCGGAGAATTTCCGGGTCTGCCAGGCTTATCTGGGCGCCAAGATTCACGATGCGAAGGACCCCGGCTCCGATCTGAGCGCCATGCTGGCGCAGGTTGTCGGCTCGGTCTTCGACCTGATGGAGACTTACAGCAACGTCTGGCGGAACGTTTTCGGCTCCCTGCCGGCGCCGCTGTTCGGGTTCCCCTTTGAGGTCGGGCTTGAGCCGGTTTCCATCGACCTGCCGCGGATGCGCGCCGCCTTTGCCCAGGGCTGCCGCGATCTGCGGCCTGTTTACGAGCAGGCGATTCCGGCCCACATTCTGAAGGAGCTCACGGATTGCGCCTCGCTCCCGCCGGAAAGGTTCGTGTTGCGCGAGGAGACCTGGGCCAGCGTTGTTTACGAATTCGCGCTGGCTTATCACCGGCGGGCCATCACCCGCGAACATCTGCTGAAATCTCTCACGCCACTGTATCTCGGCTGGGTGGCGTCCTTCGCCCGGCAAACCGAGCCGGAAAGCGCCGCCCAGGTTGAGGATCGCATCGAACGGCTCTGCCTGGTTTACGAGCAGTTGAAGCCTCCCTTGCTCAGCCGTTGGGATGCGGGAAAGAGGTGAAACCCATGAATGAATTCTGGGAGCAAACCATTCTCGAACCGTTGCGGGAACTCGGCCGGCAGGCGGTGACAAGCCTGTCGAGCCTGATGGGCATGCTGGTCCTGATCCTGCTGGGACTGGCGATCGGCTGGGTGGCCAAAGTGGTCGTCTATCGCGTGCTGCGCGCGCTGCAATTCGACCGGCTGTGCGATCGCCTGGGCGTGGGCCCGGAGATCGAGCGCTTGGGCCTCGCGCGCTCGTCCTCCTATCTCGCGGGCCAGATCGTTCAGGGCGTCATCGTGCTGACCGCGCTGCTCGCCGGGCTGACCGCCATGCGCAGCGAATGGACTCAGAACCTGGTCGAGAGGTTCTTCCTCTACCTGCCACACTTCCTGGCGGCGGTGGTCATCCTGGTCGCAGGCGCGCTGGTGAGCCGTTTCCTGGGCCGCAGCACCTTGATCGCCGCGGTCAACGCGGGGATGCCTTCGGCGCGACTCCTCGCCGGACTGGTGCGTTTCTTTGTGATGACGCTCGCCGTGGTGGTGGCCCTCGACGAGCTGGGCATCGGCCGCACCACCATCATCGTCACCTTCGCCATCACCTTCGGCGGCCTGGTGACGGCGGCGGCCATCGCCTTCGGCCTGGGCGCGCGGGAATTGGCTCGTGATCTGCTCCAGGCACATTTCCGCCCCACCACCCCGCCTGAAGACAAGGACACCATGCAGCATCTCTAGGGAGGGGGCATGGGGAAAGACTGGGTGATCTTCACCGACCTCGACGGCACCCTCCTCGACCACACGACGTACCGCTGGACGGCGGCCCGGGCGGCGCTTACGGCGTTGCGGCTCCGCGCGGTGCCTCTGGTGATCGTCACCAGCAAAACCTGCGCCGAGGCGCTGCCTATCCTTCGCAGCCTTCGCCGCCGCGAGCCGTTCGTGGTGGAGAATGGTGGGGCAATCTACTTTCCTGAAGACTATTTCCCGTTTCGCGTTCCCGGTGCCGCACGGGCCTTGCGGGGCTGGCTCCGCGTGAGGCTGGGCACGCCACGTCCCAGGCTGGTCGCCGCGCTCGCCCACGCGGCCCGGCGCGCCGGCGTGCGCGTGCGGAGCTTCTCCGAAATGAGCGCTCAGGAGGTGGCGGAGCGAACCGGCATGACCCTTCGCGAAGCCCGCCGCGCGTGCAAGCGGGAATTCGATGAGCCGTTCGTCCTGGTTGAAGGGGCGGACCGCGCCCGGAATCGCCTGCGCGCCGAGATCCGGAGTCGGGGTTTGCACGAAAC
>JAIQGB010000266.1 GCA_020072905.1 Terriglobia bacterium
GTCGGGCTGTGCTTTGAGCACGCGGGCGTACTCCTCGAGCGCGGCGTCCAGCTGCTTGTCCCAACTGAGCACGCGCGCCAGACCCAAGCGCGCTTCGAGGTCGTTGGGATCACGCTCCAGAAGCTCCTTATACCGCTCGGCAGACTGCGTGTTCCGCCCTGCCCAGCTTAAGATCTTCGCCAATTCGAGACGGTAGTCCCGGTTGCCGGGTTCCTCAGCGAGCAAGGCTTCGTAGAGCTTTATGGAGCGGGGGAAGTCGCGGTTCCAACTGGCGACGCGGGCCAGATTAAGCTGCAAGGCTTTGTCGCCGGGCGCCTGGGCCAGGGCCTTTTCATAGTAATTGGTTGCTTGAGTGTAATCGCCTTTCTGTGAGTAGAGGCTGCCCAGGGTTTGCAGGACACGGACATCATTAGGGAGGCGGGCGAACTCGGCCTGGGATTCCCGGATCCTGTCGTCAAGATTGGGCGGAGGCGCGGCCGGCACCTGTTGCGTGGCGCGCTGACGTTCCGTCTCGCGGACAGAACTCAGGGTTCGGTCGATGTCGCGGTCCTGTGGGAATTCCTCCTGCATTTTCTCCAGCATGGCCAGGGCTTCCTTGGTGTTCCCTGTCCAATAAAGGATCTCGGCCTTGCCCAGCAAGGCATCCCGGTTTTTCGGCTGGGCGCGCAGAACCTTGTCGAGAGTCTCCAGGGCTTGCTCGTGCCGTCCCTGCCAGGCCCAGACCAGGCCCAGGCCCAACAAGGCATCCCAGTTCTCGGGTTCGGCCTGGAGAATCTGCTGATAGGCGGCAGCGGCTTCGTCCAACTTGCCTGACCAGCTCAGCGCGCGCGCCAGATTTAGCCGCACGCCCTGATCGTCCGATTTTCGCTGCAAGTAGGTCCGGTACGTCGCGACGGCATCGGCGAGCTTGTTGGCGCCGACCTGTGCATTGCCCAATTCGCGGAGGACATCGAGATTGTCGGGCTGGTCGCTGGAGAGCTTCTGGAGAGTTGTGATTGCCTCGTCCCACTGTCGATTCCACGCGTAGGCTTGGCCCAACTGGAGACGAAGTGGGTAGTTTTGGCGGTCAAGTGCGATCGCCTGCTTGAGGAGGTCAATCGCCCGTGGCAAGTCTTTCTGCCCGACGGCTGCCTCGGCCTGCTGGCGCAAGGCATCAACCCGGGCCTGGGCTTGACGCGCAGGTTCCTCGGCCTTCCAGCGCGCGATCTTTCTTAAAGCGTCCTGGACCTCCTTGTCAGGGGGGACTTGTTTCGTCGCCTCAGCAAAGACTCTGCTGGCCTCGTCATAGCGTTGCAGCCAGAGCAAGGCGAAGGCCTTTCCGCGCAGGGCGTCATATTGATCCGGGGTTTGACGCAAGACGGCGTCGTAGGCTTGGAGGCTTTCCGGCAACTTCCCTGACCAGGAGAGCGTCTGGGCCTCGCCCAACCGAGCCTTGACATTGAGGGGGTCGGACTTCAGCACGTTGCGGTACTGTTCCAGGGCTGCGTCAAGGTGTTTGTTCCAGCCCAAGAAGGCGGCAAACTCCAACCGCACGTCGCGATCTTCAGGCCAGCGCTTCAAGTAGGACTCGTAGCTCGCCCGGGCCGCCTGAGGTTGGCCAGCGAGATTCTGCGCGCGCGCCAACTCCAGCCAAGCGTCTCGAGTTGAAGGGGTGCGGTCAACAATCCGGCCGAAAATGGTGATCGCCTTCGTGTACTGCTGCGACCAGCTATACGCTTTGGCCAGGTTTAGTTCTACCTCGGGGTCTTTGGGGTTCAGTGCGTAGGCTCGTGCGTAGTATTCGGCCGCTTTCCCCATCTCCTTTTTGGGGCTGAGGAAAAAGCAGTACGCCAGTCGTTTGTTGAACTCGAAATCGTTGGCGAAGGAAGGCGCCAGCCGCAAATAGATCGCCTTGGCATCTTCGATGCGGCCAATCTCCACCAAACGGTCAGCGAGTCGGCGTTGCTCCACGATTCTGGTCCGATCGCTGACGTTCGTCTCCTGAGCGGGCAATTTGCCGGAGGCGGCGACCAGCAAGCCCGCGCCGAAGAGGATCATCAGAAGTGGTATCCGGACCTTCATAGGACTTCTTCTCTCTTTCCGGGGCGTGGCAAGAAGCGCCGCTTGGAAGTCGTTGCCAGCCCCGCAGGCATCCCCCCTCAGCGGGAAGGTGGGCGACAGGGCGGTGGGCCCGCTGGACGTTACCTGAGATGAGTTGCGGTCTTCGCCCATCACTCACCTACGCGGACGACTCACGCCACCCGATTGGTTCGGTCCCCGCTTCGTCTTGTCCTCCCGGGCGACAGGAACTATGGGAGGCCCGGAATCGGCCGGGGGCGCCGCGGGAAGAGACTGGAAGGTCTTGCGCAGTATGGCGATGGAGTCTTTGGGTCGCAAATTGTAGCGAGGAGAGTCCCAACCGGCCCAGCGGAATTCTTTCAGGGCGGAATTCTCCATCGTCCGGGGTCCCGTCATTCCGGGCAGGGCGTCGACCACGGGCAAATTCTGCGCCATGATGGAGCGTCCGCGTTCGGATTGCGCCGACGGCCGGAAAGAGAAGGCCGCCAGGACAAATCCGGGAGTGTCCGCCGTCAGCACGGTCCCATCCTCCTGCGTCCCGGCAAAAATCTTCAGGCTCGACGGATCGGTGACGTTTAAGAGATTCCAGGGAATCCGTAGGTCGATGGTGTTGGTCTGGACGTTGGCGTGCCACTCCGCCAGGGAATCGTAATCCGACGCCTGATGATTCAGCGTGCCATAGCGGAGGACTCCGCGGTTGTATCTCTGGGGCGGGAAATACTCCCCATCACGTGCGAAGCGCCGACGGTTGGGCTCGCTGATTTGGGGTTCAAAGCTGCCGCTGTCACTGAGCGGGGGCTTCCAGCCCAGCTTTGGAAGAAGGGAGCTCTGGGTGGGAATGCCCTCGACGGGTACGATCTGGAATGGGTTGTAAGAGGACGCAATCAGAATCTGGCTCGAGTCCGGGCCCGCCAGTTGAATGGCATAAGTCATTCCCCTGGGAAACGGGACGCGAGCGATGAAAGGCAAATAGGTGAGGCCGGCCAGGTTGGGGGCGGTCCCCACCCCGATCAGATAATTGACCTCCTTCCAATCCGGCTGCCCATCGCCATCGTTGTCGAGCTTGGCAACCCCAAGCCGCAGGTAGAGGAAACCCTCGTCAGCGTCCGCATACAGGGCTTTCAAATCGCGTGCGGGGTTAAAACGGTCGCCTACTGCCTGGACCTGGGAAGGACTGAACTCGGCGTAGAAGGGAGGTGTGTTGCCCCACTCCGCCGGATCGCCTTCCAGAAGGTGAACCTTCCGGCGCCCAGGATCGGCAGTCATAAGGCCGAAGTGCTCCGCTGGGTTCATAAGATTGTTCCAAAGCACTCGCCGGGCGGGAGGCGTCTCGTAGTCGCGCTGCACCCAGGACAGCCGATGCCACTCGTCCAGCCACTCGAGAATGGTTCCGCCCGCGGCACCCGCCTCGCGAACGCTTCGGGTCAGGCGGGCGAGAACCTGGCCCTGCTGCGCCTCGGACTTGCCACCCTCATCGAATCCCGCGGGGCTGAAATGTCCGATGCCCAGACTCGTGGGGATTCCATAGTCGGCGATGAGTAACGGAAGCCCGCGATGTTGGGCTTTCAAATCCCGCAGGTAGCCGAGGAACGGGTTGCTCCCCTCCGCGTCGCGCACCGCCCGGTAGCGTGGTTCCTGGTTGAGAAAATCGGGATAGTAGGGAAGGACGCTGTAGGCTGCAAAATAGCCCGCCGCGAATCCGGGGCGAGCCTTCAGGTGGGTCGGATCGACGGAGACGGAATCATCATCGTCGTAGGGACCGGCGGGCATTTTCAGGCGCTCACCCATGGCGCGCCGAATGGAGACTTCCTCGAGGATCGTGCTCTCGGTGGGATGCCGTATCGGGTCGAGCGTGGGCCAGTTGAGAAACGCCACGGGGTGCTGCCAGTTGTATTTTTCCTCTTCGTACTGCGCCGTGTAGTTGATCATCTGCGCGAGGAAGATCTCTGTGGGGCTGCCGGCGGGGACCTCGACGTAGGTTCCCTGGTAGATCCGCATGTCGGGGTGGAATAGATTGTTTGCGGTTACCACGTGGGGGAGCCAGGTTTGACCAACCAGGAAGCCTGCGACCCATGACGAGATGTCCTCGGCATAGATTCCGCCCGCCTGGCCTCTCCCGGCCACGACACTCCCCCGTCCGTGGATGACGTCGATCACGTCGCGAAGGTCCTTTTGGCAGGCCTGGTAGTAGTCGCCGTTGAACATGTCGCCGCGCGGCGGCTCGTCAAATGAAATGCCCTGCAGCAGCCAAAGGGGCCTTCGGCCGGGCGCGCCATTGAGCTCGCGCAAAGCGCGGTAGAAGGCGGGCGGTAGCAGAGTATAGACGCGGATCGTGTTCGCCCCCAGGTCGCTGATGCGGGTGAGCCAATCCGCATAGACCGCCGAATCGGTGATCGCCTCGGCGGGGAAGGACCCGGGAAGGGCTGGCGTGAGGTCCACTCCGACGAGGTAGGCTGGTCGCCATTGATCGCCGGTCTTCCAGGAGAAATAGTCACCTTGGACCCGGGCAGGATAGGTCAGCGCCTGCGGTCGCTTGTAGGGAGGTAGCTCCACGTTCACGTCTCGGACGTCGGTGGTGTTGAGAAGCTCCTGTAGGTTCTTGATGGCGACGACGTTGTTTTCCTCGCGCTCCAGCGCCGCCTTGAACTCGCGCGCCGCGTCGCGGTAGAGGCCCTGCTGGCGGTAGTATGCTCCCTCCGCGACGTGCATGTCGGCGGTGTCCACCCCAGCCTGACGGAGCTGGTCAAGCAACTGGCGGGCCTGCTCGGACTTGCCCAGCGCGATCTCGGTATAGGCGTAACCCAAGGTGATGTCCACCACGTGGGGTGAAAGGTCGTGGGCCCGGCGGAAACAGGGCTCCTCCGCGGTCTTCGGATCGCCCATCTTGAGATAGTTCCAACCCATCAACGCCAGGATCGCCGTATCGTTCGGATCGACGCGGTGGGCCTGTTGGAGCAACTGAAGCGATCGCGAGTAGTTCCGGCCCTTGTACTCGCGGACCGCCTCGGTGTAAATCGGGCCGGTGACGGGTTTGATCCAGAATTCCCAGAAATACGTCGCCAGGGCGATCAGTACCAGCGAAATGATGACGCGGTTCTTTAGAATGCGCATGCCTTTGGCCTAGCTCATGCCGTTCCGGCTCAATGGGGCTCTTCGCACGCTGCGGGCCCAGCCAGGTCTTGGTCCTGCAGAGCGGGATTTCGGACTTTGAGAAGCGTGGCTGTAGTCCATGAACGAATCATGTCGGGTCCGGACTAACCGGCCCCCACGTGGGTTACCTTTTCCCACTGCCGGAACCCTGCCACAAACTTGAACACGCCCTGCACGCGGTAATAGAGCACCACCTGCCGGTAACCGAGGTTCTCGATCACCGCATACCCGAGCAGGATTATCAGGTCGCGGAAGCCGGGATACCGGCGATAAGTTAACTCCTCGAGCAGCACGGACCCTACGGAGAGGAATGAGCCGTAAACAAGACTCAAGATGACAAACAGGATGAACAACGGCACGGGGACCATGCCGAAGAAGAGCGCCAAGGGAACCATGAAATAGCCCACGAACTCGACGACCGACCCCAGCGCCTCAACGTAGAGGTGGAAAGGGAAACTCATCATGCCGATGACGCCGTACCTGCTGTTGAAGAGCATCTCGGAGCTTTTCCAGAGAGTTTGGCAGAGCCCCATCTGCCACCGCCGGCGCTGGCGGCCCAGCATGCCCATATGCGCCGGGCACTCGGTCCAGCAGACCGGATCGGACGTGAAATTCATCTTGATCTTGCGCTTGTGATGAATGGCCCAGCGGTGGATTTGGACGATAAGGTCCATATCCTCCGTGACCGTATCGTGCAGGAAGCCCCCGGTCTCGACCACGGTCTCCCGATGGAACACAGCGAAGGCGCCGGAGACGATCAGCGTTCCGCCCAAGAGGTTCCAGCCCGTCCGCCCGAAGAGGAAGCTGCGCAAGTACTCGACAACCTGGAACCGCTCGATCGCGGTCTTGGGAAGGTTGACTTTCACGACCCTGCCCTCTTGGACGTCGCACCCGTTGAGGATGCGCACGATGCCGCCGCTCGCCACGGTATTGATGGGCGAACGGACGATGGGGCGCATCAAGCGAAGCAGGGCGTCGCGCTCCAGGAGGCAGTCCGCGTCGAGGGTGCAGAAGTAGGGTGTCCGGCACATGTTGATGCCCATATTGAGGGCATCGGGTTTGCCCCCGTTAACCTTGCTGATCACCAGAAGGTTGGTGATGCGGGGATTGGCGTAGATGCCCTTGATGGGCTTGAGCTGGCTGTACCATGCCGGAACGAGGATCGTGCAAGGGGGCGTGACGGCCGACTCCCGGATAGCGTCCAACCCCTGATAGAGGAGGCGGCGGTTGTGGAGCCACACTGAGCCGAGGGAAATGACCATGAGGAGGGTATAAGTCCCGTTGGCGAGGAAAAAGTAGGAGACGATCAACACGTTGAACATGTTCATCGCGTGGTAAAAGACTGTTCGCCACTCTTCCATAGGTTCAACGCTCTCCGCTGCCCACCGCTTCGTGCAGCGTCGACAAGGCCAGGGCTCGCAAATCCGGGTCGCTTTCGTGCAAGGCGAGATTCTTAATCCAGCCCCGGATGTTCGGGTCGGGTTCGCGGCCGAAATCCTCCAGGAACTTTTGGCGCAGATTCCGCTCGGGGCTTCCCTGCAGCACGGAAACGAGGTAGCTGGTCTTGCCCATTTGCACGAGCATGTCAATCAC
>JAIQGB010000267.1 GCA_020072905.1 Terriglobia bacterium
CGGCCGTGATCATGCTGGCCTGGGGTTCGTTTGTGATTTACCTCATCAACCACGACCCACATCGCCTGGTTTCCGAAGGGGAGAATCACCCCGCGTGGCATCATATGTACTGGATGATGATGGTCGGGCACCTGGGGCTGGCAGGGGCGTACATGATACGCTGAATCAGAACTTGTGGGCGGAGGTTTCGATTGCGCGGGAAATCAATGGCAAGGCCGATCTTGATCGCCGCCTGGTGTGCAGCCTCTTTATTTGCGTGGCAACGAGGCGCTGCGCGGAGGCCGGGGCAAAGTCCGGCGAGGGCGATTCGCCGCGAAGTGGCGGTGACGTTTGATGATCTGCCGCTCAACGGCCCGGAAATCCGCCTTGATGCACTCAAATCCATGACCGAACGCTTGACCGCGAGCATAGAGAAGAATCACGTGCCAGTCGTTGGGTTCGTCAACGAGCAGAAGATCTACAAGCTCGGCGAAATGGACGCGCGAACGGAACTGCTGAAGATGTGGCTCGACCGCGGCGGCGACCTCGGCAATCACACCTACTCGCATTTTTCGCTCACGGAGACACCGCTCGAGAAATTTGAGGAAGACGTCGTGCGCGGAGAAACCGTCTGCCGGCTGCTGCTCGCGCAGCGAGGAATGCAGCTGGAATATTTCCGCTATCCGTTTCTGCACACGGGACCGACGCTTCAAGTGAAGAAGGCGTTCGAAAACTTTCTCCGCCGGCGGGGCTACGAAAACGCGCCCGTCACCGTGGACAACTCCGATTATATGTTCGCGACCATTTACACCAAGGCCTGGCAGCGGAGTGATCGTGCCACGATGCAACGCGTGGCGGAAGCCTACGTCCCCTACCTGGAGCGGATGTTCGACTTCTACGAAAAACTCTCCGTCGCGACCCAGGGGCGGGAGATTCCCCAGATCCTGCTTCTCCACGCCAACCTGCTCAACGCGGATTATTTCGACGACATCGTACAAACGCTGAGGAACCGCGGATACGATTTCATCACACTGAAGCAGGCCCTCGGGGATGCCGCCTACCACCAGCCGGACGGGTATGCCGGGAAGGTGGGAGCTTCCTGGCTCGAGCGCTGGGCGTATACGCGTGGGATGAAAGAGAAAATCAACGCGGACCCCGATCCGCCGCAATTCGTCATCGACTTGTACAAGAATTACCGCTGAAATCAGGCGGTCAGACTCAGGTGTGTCATGATTCTACTGACCGGCGCCACCGGCTATCTTGGCTCGCAGATTGCGCGTGAACTCATTGCGCAGCGCAGGCCCTTCCGCGTTCTGGGGCGGGATCCTTCCCGGCTCCCCTTCAATCCGGCCGAAGTCGGTTGTGAGGTCGTATCCGGCGACGTGCGCGATCTCAGCGCCCTGCGTGAGGCGGTGCGAGGGGTGGACGCGGTCATCCACACGGCGGCGCTGGTTAAGATCTGGGTGCCTGACCGGCGGCATTTCTGGCAAACCAACGTGCAGGGCCTTATTACCCTCTTGCGCGAGGCCGCAGAAGCAGGCGTCCGGCGCATCGTCTACACTTCCTCGTTCATCGCCCTCGGGCCCTCCAGCGACGTAAACGCCGGCGAGGGACTTCATCATCGCAGCCCCTATGCAAACGATTACGAAGAGACCAAGGCGCAGGCGCTCGTCTGGTTGCGCAGCCAGAAGGGGCAATTCCCTGTCGTGACGCTGTTTCCTGGCGTGATTTATGGGCCTGGCCCGAACACGGACGCCAATCTCGTGGGCGGCATGATCGAGCAATACCTGGCGGGAAGGTTTCCGGGACTCGTTGGCTCCGGTAACCAGCGATGGAGTTTCGCCTACAACGCAGACGTGGTCGCGGCCCACCTCGCCGCGCTCGAAAAAGGAACGCCGGGCGAGGAGTATCTGCTCGCGGGAGACAACCGCTCCCTGAACGATTTCTTCCGATTGCTCACGGACCTTTCGGGCGTCCGCCATCCGGTGCTTCATCTGCCCTTCTGGATGGGAAAGCTGATGGGGGAAATCGAGTTGACGCGGACGAAGCTCACGGGCCGGCCGCCCCAGGTGACGCCGGGCGTCGTCGAGATTTTCAAGCACGATTGGGTGTATTCGGGCGAGAAGGCGGTTCGCGAGCTGGGCTATCACGTCACACCTCTCGAAGAAGGCCTCACCAAAACTCTCGAGGCCCGGCATGGCTGAGCTTTCTACCTCCGCGGCGTATCCGGGCCGGCCGCTCCTCTCTGCCCGCAAGATCGTCCACATCTCGATGCTCGCCTTTGCTTTCCTCCTACCCATTTTGACCTGGGCTCAGGCGGCAGGCTGCGCGGTGCTGTTGCTGCTTTTCAATCTCTTCCTGCTGCCGCGCCTGGCCGTGGACCTCCGCAAAAGTCCTCGTCAGGACATCGCCGAGGGGACTTGGACGGGGATCATCCTCTACCCCCTGTCGGTCCTGGCGCTGATTCTTCTCTATCGGCATCACCTGCATATCGCCGCGGCGGCTTGGGCCATTATGGCGCTGGGCGACGGCATGGCGAGCGTCTCGGGCGAAGTGTTGCGGGGGCGTAAACTGCCCTGGAATCGGCAGAAGACTTGGACAGGTCTTGGAGGATTCGTTGTCGCGGGAACGGTGGGGGCGTTTGTCCTGACGCGGTGGATTGCGCCGACGATTCCCACGGACAAGGCCTGGATGGTTTCGGCAGCGGCCGCGGTGGTGGGCGCATTGGTTGAGAGTGTTCCGATTCGCCTAGACGACAACGTCTCGGTGCCGCTGGTCACCGGCGCGTTCCTCTTCTGTGCCTACCTTGTGGAACGGACGGCGCTCGCCAGCAACTGGCCCTACCTCGATCAGCGGATCATTCTGGCGTTGGTCGTCAACGGCTGCCTTGCCCTTCTCGCCTTGGCCCTGAAGATGGTCAGACCCTCGGGCGCGGGTGCGGGGCTGGTGCTCGGCACGGCGGTATACCTCGGCTACGGGTACAAGAGTTTTCTCATGCTCTTCGCGTTTTTCCTGCTCGGCTCACTGGCGACGCGCGTCGGGTATACGGCCAAAGCGCGGCGCGGCATCGCCGAGCGACGCGGCGGCGCGCGGAGCTGGCGTGAAGCGCTGGCGAACACGCTGGCGGGGGCCTTCTTTTCCATCCTGGTCATCACCACACATCATGAAGCAGCCTTTCTGCTGGCGTTGGTGGCAGCTTTCGCCGAGGCGGCCGGCGACACGGTTTCGAGCGAGATCGGCCAGTGGATTTCCGACCGCGCCTATTTGATCACCACCTTCCGGCCGGTGCCTGCGGGCGTGGATGGAGGAATCTCCTTCGGCGGGACTCTCGCCGGACTGCTGGCCTCAGCCGTCGTCGTCGCCGCGGGATACGGTCTGGGCTTGTGCGGGATCGGGGGTGCGGCGATCGCTCTCACCGCCGCCTTTGCCGGCAACCTCTTGGACAGCGTTCTTGGCGCCACAATCGAACAGCGCGGCTTGGTAACCAACGGCATCGTCAACTTCGCCGGGACCAGTTTCGCCGGCGGGCTGGCGCTGGCGATTACCTTCGGGCTGGGCTGGTGATCGCCCATCGCGTTCCGACCTGCGATCTCCATCGGCGGCGCGTCGGATACAGTTCCGCCCTGCGCGGTGGAGCGTCTTCTCCTCGCTCGCCGACTGAGTTAGTATAGGAGACGCTGGCGACAAGGATTCTGTAACCCCCTGCGGCAGGGCGCAACAAGTCATAGAACCATAAGACAGGCACCGAAAGGCTTGGACACACCCGATGATCGGATTTGAAGAGAAGCTGGTCCAAATCGGCCAGTGGCCGCTCAAGGCGGCGGGGATTGAGACGCTGCAAGTGAATGTCGGCAAGCTCTGCAACCAGACCTGCCGGCATTGCCACGTGGACGCCGGGCCCACGCGCACCGAGATCATGCCGCGTGAGATCGCCGAGCTCGTGGTGAGCGTCCTGCGCCGCTACGATATCAAAACCGTGGACATTACCGGTGGCGCGCCGGAACTCAATCCCAGCTTCGACTATCTCGTCACCGCAGCCCGGGCCCTCGGCCGGCACGTGATCGACCGCTGTAACCTGACGGTGTTTTTCGTCGAGGGGAAACAGTACCTGCCGGAGTTCCTCCGCGAGCATCAAGTGGAAGTGACCGCGTCCCTCCCCTGCTATCTGGAGAAAAACGTCGAGGCCCAGCGTGGCAAGGGAGTCTACTCCAAGAGCATCGAAGCCCTGCAATGGCTCAATCGGCTCGGCTACGGCCAGCCAGAAACGGGACTGGTTCTCAATCTCGTTTACAATCCCCTCGGGCCGTCGCTCCCTCCGCCTCAGCCGCAACTGGAAGCCGACTACCGGCAGCAACTCGGCGGAAACTACGGGATCGTCTTCAACCGCCTGTACACGCTGACGAACATGCCCATCAGCCGGTTTCTGCTCGACCTGACTCGGCACGGAAACCACGAACGCTACATGGAATTGTTGCTCGAGAAGTTCAATCCCACAACCGTCGAAGGACTGATGTGCCGAAGCCTGGTGAGTGTGGGATGGGACGGCACGCTCTACGACTGCGACTTCAACCAGATGCTCGAGATGCCCGTCAACCACGGCCTGCCGAGCCACCTTCGCGACTTCGACGCCTTTCTGCTGGCGCGGCGCGAAATCCGAACCGGAACGCATTGCTTCGGCTGCACGGCGGGCTCAGGCTCAAGCTGCATGGGCTCTCTAGCGTAATGCAAGCGCCGGCTATTGGCTTTCGGGCCTCGCGGGGGGCAGGAATCCTCATCACGGCGCGCTGACCAAATTCCCGGTTTCACATTCACCTCGCGGCGAGGAGAATTCCCGTTTACAACCCGCGGAATCGAAAGCTAGAATAGCGGTTCGAGAGCCAGGCTCCTGCGCAAGGTTGTTCCGTTCAAAATCATGTCCGGAATCCTCGCCATCTATCCCGGATCGTTCGATCCGCTCACCAATGGCCACCTCGATTTGATCGAGCGGGGCCGGCAGTTGTTCGATCATCTTGTGGTCGCGATCCTCACCAACCTGGAGAAGGACCCTCTGTTCACGACCGAGGAGCGCGTGACGATGCTTCGCGAGGCGACGGCGGGGATGGGAAATGTTTCCATTGACACCTTCACTGGGCTGCTGGTGGATTATGCCACTCAGAAAAAGGCGCGGGTCATCATGCGCGGCGTCCGGGCGTTTTCGGACTACGAGTATGAGCTCCAGATGGCGCTGATGAACCGCAAGCTGCAGCCCCATCTGGAAACGGTTTTTCTGATGCCGGCCGAATCCTACTCCTACATCAGCTCGCGGCTGGTCAAGGAGATTTTCCGGCATGGAGGGTCGGTGAAGGGCCTGGTTCCCCCGGTGGTTGAAGAAATGCTCCAGCAGAAAGTCTTTCCATCCTAAATCGTGAGGTCAACTCATATGCATTTTTCGGAACGGATCTCCCGCATCTCAGTGTCGTCCACCATGGCCGTGATGGCCAAGGCGGACAAGATGAAAGCCAGTGGGATCAAGGTGGTGGATTTCGGCGCCGGCGAGCCGGACTTCCCCACGCCCGACAACATCAAGAAGGCCGCCGTCGCGGCCCTCGACGCGAACTTCACGAAGTACACCCCCAGCGGAGGAACTCGCGAGCTGAAGCAAGCGATTGTCGATTGGCACGCCAAGGATTTCGGCTCGAACTACGCGCCGGAGGAGTGCATCGTTACCGTCGGCGGCAAACACGCGATCTTCGAGGCCGTCATGGCCACGATCAATCACGGCGACGAGGTAATCCTGCCGGTGCCCTACTGGGTGTCGTTCCTGGACATCGTCAACTACGCGGGCGGCAAGGTCGTCCTCCTCGACACCAAGGAAGAAGAGGGCTTCACTTTTCAAGCCGGCGATGTCGAGAAACTGATCACCCCGAAGACCCGGATGATCATCGTGAACTCGCCGTGCAATCCCTCGGGAGCGGTCGTTCCGCCCGAGGAGATGGAGAAATTGCTGGCACTCGCGGTCAGGCATCAAGTCCTGTTGATGTCCGACGAATGCTACTGCCATTTCCTTTACGACGGCCGCAAGCCGTATTCGCTCGGCAGCTCCAAGGACCGCGAGAACCTGATCATCGTCGGGTCGCTCTCCAAGACCTTCGCGATGACCGGGTGGCGCGTGGGCTATGCGCTGGGCAACTCGAAACTGATGGGGAATATGCTGAAGCTCCAGAGCCATTCGACGTCGAATCCCACCTCCATCGCGCAGAAAGCGGCTGTCCAGGCGTTGCGTGGCCCGCAAGATTCGATCCAGACCATGCTCGCTGAGTACCATCGCCGTCGCGACCGCATCGTGGCCGGCCTGCGGCAGATCCCGGGCATCAAGTGCAATGTACCGAGCCCCACGTGCGGATTTCCTACGCGACGTCTATGGAACAGATTGACGAGGGGCTGCGACGGCTGAAGGAGTTTTTTGCCAAGCTCTAAACGGCTATGCCGACACTGGACAGCCCGTTGCAGCTTTCGCCCGTCTTCAAGCCAAAAATCTGGGGGCGCGCTGACCTCGCCCCGCTCTTCACGCGCCCCCTGGATTCCTTCTCAGCCGGACGCACCCAAGGCATCTCGGCCGGCGGCAGCCGCGCTGACCTGATTGGCGAAGTCTGGATCACCGACGATGCCTCGCAATTCCGAAACGGTCCGCTCGCCGGCATGACGCTCGCGGAAGCCTCCGAGAAATACGGCCCGGAGCTCAACGGCGAGAATTGGAAAGGCCGCCGGTTTCCCCTCCTCGCCAAGTACATCTACACGAGCGACTGGCTTTCCGTGCAGGTGCATC
>JAIQGB010000268.1 GCA_020072905.1 Terriglobia bacterium
GAGGAAGTATCAGTTCTTGGGCAGTCATCCCTTCTCCTGTGTGTCGCCGAGAGTGGGGCAGTGTGGCCAACTCCCGCCGGCGCAGCTGATTCAATCTCACCTGGCGCCCTATTGGCGACGCACAGGTGCAGCCAAGCAAAGCTCAGCATGATGCGTGAGGCGTTGGCCATGATGGACTGCCCTGCCCCCCGAAAAGGGAAAGATCCAGCTAGTTCAATTCCTGGGGTTAGGCTTGGCAATCTAGGCGCGACTTGAATCGGAAGTTACGCTGGCATATCATTTTGACCATTCCTTGGGGATTAATCTGCGCGGCTCAGGCCGAGGCCGACGGCTATGCATGCCAATAGCCTGAGCGGATGGATGCGTTGGCGAGCAATCACAGATTCTGGTGGATGGATCGAAGTCTTCTCGCTTTCAGCCCGGTGAGGGCGGTGGCCTTCTTCGCCTGGAACGCCCAGAGCTTTTCCGGTCGCTGGGCGCGGCGCACGGGGATGGCTCTGATCACTCTCCTCCTCCCGCTTTTCTGCCTTTTCAGCCGGTCGTGCGCCCTCCGCATGCTCTACGCGTGCCTGCGCGGGTTCAGCAAAGACCGGCTGGACCTGCTGGGAGAAGAGTATTTCGAGTATGTGCTGAAGCCAGGACTGAAGCCGCGAGGGGTGGAGAGGATTCAAGCGCTGGGGCGAGCGCACCCTGGCTTGGTTCTGGTCAGCAAGAGTCTCGATCACATTGTCCAACCTCTCGCGCGGCATCTGGGTGTTGAATATGTCCTGACCAACCGCTTGGAATTCCGCGACGGCCACGCGACGGGGAGGCTCCTGGACCCGCTCATTCTTCCGCGCCTCTGGGGTGGCGGGAATTCGCAAGAGCCGATGAACCTCGCGGCTCTGGCCGCGGGGCTGGGCACTCGTAGTGAGGCGCAGGCGCTGCAAGCGGCGATTCAGCCCTCCGAGAGGGCTTTCCTTCCCAGCCGCCACGCCGTGGTGCGTTTTGACGCCGGACCAGGGGAGGACACCTTCTCCGTCCGCCGCGCGCTTGCCGGAAAACGCCTTCTGCTCATTGGCGCCACAGGCTTTATTGGCAAAGTCTGGCTGGCGAACACGCTGCGGGACCTGCCCGAGATCGGCAAGATCTACCTGCTGATCCGGCGCCAGCGGTCAACGACCGCAGTCCGGCGCTTTGAAAAGATCGTCGAGGAATCCCCCGTCTTCGAGTCATTCCACGACATGTACGGAAGCGAACTGCCGCGGTTCGTGGCCGAGCGCATCGAAATCCTGGAAGGCGATGTGAGCCAGCCGGGGCTTGGGCTGAATGAAGAGATCCAGGCCCGCCTGGCCCGCGAACTCGATCTCATCATCAATAGCGCCGGCCTCACGGACTTTAACCCCGACATTCGTGACGCGCTGGCCATCAACGTGGACAGCCTTGTCCACTTGATGGAATTCATGCGCCGCACGGACCACGCTGCGTTGATGCACCTTTCCACGTGTTTTGTGACGGGATTCCGCGACGGCCGAATCGCGGAGGCGCTGCGCGAAAACTACACGCCTAAACCTGTCTCCGCCTTTGATGTGGAGCGCGAGCGGCAGTGGCTGCACGCCCGGGTGGCGGAGGTCGAACGGCAATCGGAGAGTCCGGAGGTTACGGAACAATTGCGCCGACAGGCGCGCGCCAAGGGCGCCCGGCTTTCCGAAGCATTGCTGGAGAGCCACGTTCGCAAGTACCGACTGCGGTGGGTTCGGAACCAGATGATCGAGGCGGGCATGAGCCGCGCGCGGGAACTCCACTGGCAGAATACTTATTGCTATACCAAAAGCCTCGGGGAGTCGCTGATCGTAAGGATGGGTGCCGGACTCCCCATCGCTGTGATCCGGCCCTCCATCACGGAGACTTCCACGCACCAGCCTTTCCGCGGTTGGAACGAGGGAGTCAACACTTCTGCTCCGCTTTCCTATCTGCTGGGTACCTACTTCCGCCAGCTTCCTACCAACGAGCGAAAGTGCCTGGACATTATCCCGGTGGATTTGGTCTCGCGGGGCATGACGCTGATCGCCGCCGCGCTCGTCGAGCGCCGCCATAAGCCCCTCTACCATCTTGCCACTTCGGCCTGCAACCCTTGCAACATGCGCCGCTCGATTGAATTAACCAGTCTGGCGCACCGGAAGTTCTACCGGGCGCAGGGGGGCCTGGAACAGTGGCTGCGATCACGCTTTGACACAATTCCTGTTTCCAAGAAACGCTATCAGATCTTCTCCGCGCCCCGCCAGAGAGTGATGGTTCGGGCCCTGCGGCGGCTCACCTCGCCCATTCCCTTTGCGTATTCATCCCTCGTCCGCAGGGAGCGCGATCTGGAGCGGCTGGAAAAACTCATCGAGCTCTTCGAGCCGTTCATCCTTCTCAACGAACATGTCTTCGAGGCCCAGAACATCGAGATCCTCTCGGCGGCCCTCGTGCCCGAAGAGAAAGACAAGTTCGGTTACGACGCTCATTACATCGACTGGTGGGAGTACTGGATCAATATCCACGTCCCCGCACTGCGGAAATGGACCTATCCCCTCATCGAGGGCCGCCCGCTGGAGTCTCGCCCCGCACGCAGCTTCCGCCTCGACGCCCGCTCGGAGAGTATGGCGGCGGGCAATTAGTCTCACCTCACTCCACCTTCACTTACAAATCTCGGCGACTAGACATATTTAACTGCTTTGAAATAAGCAGGATAGAGTATCTCCATTTGGTTTCGAAGCCGCTTCTCTCTGCGTAGTATTTAGCAGGGAATACAGGTTTGGTCGAGCCTGGTACCGACCCAGTACTTTGGTACCGGGACTCCCGTACTATTGTCTCTTGAAAGGAGCTACCAGAGAATGGCGCTGTCAGATAGCGGGAGAGGAGGTTCTCGGGTCGTGCCTGCCAAAAAGGAGACGAACATGATAGAAACCAACACCGTCACCGAGGTCGCCGTTGAGCCGTGCCCGCGCTGCGGGTGGGTCAAGTTTAATCCGGATTGCCCGGAGTGCCGGGAAATCCGGGAGCAGTGCCTCCTGATGGGGACGGGTGTCGACGGCATCGACATGTAAGCTCCCAAGCTGGCACGGTCCACAGGACCATCGCGCCCCGGCGCCTTATTGCCGGGGGATCGTTTCGGACGAATGCCTGAATGAGCCGGTCCAGATTCTGGGGAACCGGCGGTCTGTTGTGGTTGATTGGACTTGCGGCCAGCCCCGAGGGCGACGGGACGCCAGGCCCGTTGCTCTCGCGGGCATATCTTTCTTGCAGGGGAGTGCCGGAGACGAATCTCTGAGCCATTCGCCCCAAGGCTGGCTCGCTGAACCCGCCTCAGCAGGCAAGGGGCAGGCCACACCGTGGCCCGCTCATACTTGGAGGTTGCGCGTCCAGTCTGCGAATTCGCTTCACTTTGATGCCAGGTTCACCTCTCAAGGAAACCTACCTTTTGTCAACTTTTCACTTCATAATGCAGCTAATTGACCGAGTCCTGTGATATAGATTTCCACCTGGAGGTCATATGGATCCTGTTCAGTCCAGAAGAGTCGCGCTAGGGTTTGTCCTCGCCATCCCCATCCTTTTAGTGGCGGACGTAGTGCAGTTCCTGAGCGTGCAGGGAGTTGTAAACTCGCACCGCCGGCTCGCCCAGTCAACGAGAGTGCTGGCAGAAGCCGGCCAAACGGGCGCCGCATTACGGGAAGCCGAAGCGAGTGTGCGCGAATTCCTGACGAGCGGAGACCCCGCCGCCCTTCCCTTGTACCAGGCCCAGGCCGCCGAAGCGAAGGAGGGCGTCCAGCAGTTGCTCAAGTTGACGGAAGGGAACCCTGAACTCCAGGCGCCGGCGCGCGCGCTGGAGCCTTTGGTGGCACGCAGGCTCGATCTACTTCAGGTCATGGTCGGCCTTCGGAGCAAGGCGCCGCTCGCCCCTGACAAGCAGAACGCGCTGGAAGCCGATGGCAAGAAGCAGATGGAGGCCGTCCAGGTGGCCCTTTCCAATATCCGGAAGAGGGAGGTGGATCAGCTCGCGGCCCGGATAGAGGAGGCCCGAGCCACCGCGCAGAGAACGACCTACCTGACCCCGCTGAGCGCCGCCCTTGGGCTCTGGCTGGTTCTGCTCGCCGCCCTGCTCCTCTACCGGGACGCCCGGGTTCGCAAGTGGTCGGGGATCGAGCGCAGGCTCTACTCCCGCGTCGTCGAAATGCTTCCCACGGGCCTCTGCTTGGTCGATGACGTGGGGCTCATCTTCTACACCAACCCCGCCGCGGACGCCGTGTTCGGCTACGAGCCCGGCGGATTGGTCGGGCGGCACGTGACCTCTCTGCACACCTCGCGCGAAGAGGGCACACGGTTCTTCGAGGAGGTCTTGGAGAGTGTAAGCGTCCGGGGAACCTGGGCGGGTGAATTCGCCAGCCGCAAGAAGAATGGAGACACTTTCACGTGCTTTGCGCACGCTTCGAACATGGACGTTCCTGGGAAGGTGTACCGCATCTTTCTCTACGAGGATGCCTCGGAGCGCCCGCATTCGTAGTAAGAGCCTGGGAGTCCCGCCGCGACAAGGTGCCGGTTTCCCACCTGCGGTCGTAGGCGGATCAGGGAATCAGCCCCGCGGCTCGCAGCGCCGACCCTTGGGTCAACATTCCAGACGGCGGGCCATAATCTTCACATGGGAGACAGCATGTTCCTGGGGCATCTCGCTGTGGGGATGGCAGCCAAAAGGGCCGCGCCCAGGACTTCGCTCGCAACGCTGATCGCCTCCGCCCAGTTCGCGGACATCATTTGGCCCGCTTTCCTATTGCTGGGTCTTGAGCATGTCCGAATCGACCCGGGGAACACTGCTGTCACCCCACTGGACTTCTACGATTACCCCATTTCCCACAGCCTTCTGACCGGGCTGGGGTGGGCGGCCGGGTTCGGCTTGGTGTATTACGCCCTGCGACGCTACGCGCGCGGAGCCTGGGTTCTGGGGGCCTGCGTCCTCAGCCACTGGGTTCTGGATACTATCAGCCACCGGCCGGATATGCCGCTCTATCCGGGCGGACAGACTTACGTTGGGCTGGGGCTTTGGAATTCTGTTCCAGCGACCGCGGTCGTCGAATTGGGGATGTATATCGCTGGGATCGCTATCTACGTGGGTTTCACCACGGCCCGGGACCGCATCGGGAAGTACGCATTTTGGGCGCTGGCTGCGACGCTCATCGCCCTTTACATGGCGAGCTTGCTGGGTCCGCCGCCAAGCGTTCATGCTCTGGCTGTGGTCTCAATCGTGGGCTGGCTCTTTATCCCTTGGGCGTGGTGGGCTGACTCCCATCGACGGCCTGCGTCAGACTCGTAGGACTTCCTCGGGGGAGTCCGCCGGGGCAGAGCAAGTCGCGCAGGGTTCGTGGCTGCCCCTTGGGTTTGGAAGGCTCTTGGCCATCACAAAAATCAACCCTGTGCCGCGCCCCTTCAAGCTAAAATACACAGCTACTTTATGGCCGTTTTCATCACCGGCTCAACCGGCTACTTGGGCGCTCATGTTGCGGCGAATCTTCTGACCGGGCACGCCGATTCGCTGAACCTCCTAGTCCGGGCCAAAGATCACCGCGAGGCCGAGGTCCGCCTGTGGCAGGCGCTGCAGTTGCACCTCGACTTCGACCACTTCTACGCCTTACTCAAATCGCGCCTTCACATTTTTTGCGGAGATCTGACCACTCCGCGGCTGGGCCTTGCGGACGACGACTTCCGCCGCCTGGCGGAGACCACCGATTCGGTGATTCACTGCGCCGCGTCGCTCAATCGCCGGTCCGAGAAGAGCTGCCTGAACGTGAACCTGCGCGGGACGCTCGAAGTCATCAACCTGGCCCGGCGCGCCCACGCTCACCATGGCTTGCGGCGCTTCAGCCACGTGAGCACGGTGGCGGTGGCCGGCCATCGGCAGGACGAGGTCGTCCGCGAAGACGCCGCGATCGACTGGAATCGCTCCGACTATGATCCCTACGCGCGTACCAAGAAATTCAGCGAACACATGCTGCGCGAGCTTCTCCCCGACGTCCCCTTCACGATCTTTCGCCCCAGCATCATCCTGGGTGACAGCCGATACGGCGAAACGACGCAGTTCGAGATGGTGCGGGCCTTTGTTTTTCTGGGCGGCCTGCCCGTGCTGCCTTTCCGCCCCAAGGACCGGCTGGATATCGTCAACGTGGATTTCGTCGCTGACTCCATCACGGCGCTGCACCAGAAAGAGAAACCGGACTACGATTGCTATCATCTCTCCTCGGGCACGGCCTCGCAGACCTATCGCGAGTTGACGGCTGCGCTGGCGCGGGCCCGCCGCTGGCTTCCGCCGCTCT
>JAIQGB010000269.1 GCA_020072905.1 Terriglobia bacterium
GGTTGTCCCACTTCGACGACATCTGCGACTTTCACAAACGGCGGCGCGCTGGGAGAGGGGGCGTTGTAGAAGGTCCCAACGATGGGAGATTTGATGATATGGACGTCCTCAACGATCTCCGAGGGCACACCGTCCGCAGAGGTCACTGAAGCGGCGGCGACGGGAACCGGACTCGGTGGCGAAGGCGGCGAGGCCCAGGCCGGCGGCAAACTCGAACTGGAAGCGCTCGAATTGCCACCCTCCGCTGCGGCGTTTCCGCGCTTGATGCGGATCCGAACGCCGCCTTTCTCCATTTCGAACTCACTGATCTCCCGCTCGACGAGAACGTCAATCAGTTCGCAGATTTCCTTCAGGTTCCAGGCGCCACCTGAACCTTCCCGTCCGCGGGATGTGCTCTTGCCGGGCATGTGATGAGCTCCGCTCGGGCGGCCCTGCGGCCGCTCCACTCAGGATAAGGATCGCGCGCCTACAAAATAATCCAGTCGTCCTTCGAGGCCGTGGTGAGGACTTCCGGGCCGTCGCTGCCCACCAGAACCGTGTCTTCGATCCGAATGCCGCCCAGGCCTTCGAGGTAAACTCCCGGCTCAACCGTGATGACGCAACCTGCTTCCAGGCGCTGGGTCTCGCCTCGACCCAGGCGGGGCCTTTCGTGGATCTCGAGTCCGACGCCGTGACCCGTGCTATGCGTGAAGTACCTCGCCAAGCCGTGTCGCCCGAGCGCACCCCTGGCCGCCCGGTCCACGTCTCCCGCCCGAACACCTTCCCGCACGACCGCGAGTGCCCGCTCTTGAGCGTCCTGAACCGCGGCATAAAGACGGCGCAAGCGCGCTCTGGGCTTGCCCAAGTGCACGGTACGAGTCATGTCGGCGGCATATCCACATAGTATAGCACCGAGGTCCAGGATTACCAACTCACTTTTCTTCAACAACTTGGAGGAAGCACGCGCGTGCGGCCAGGCTCCCCGCGCACCCGAAGCCACAATTGTTTCAAAGGCCGCGCCCTCGGCGCCCCGGCGACGCATGCGGTATTCGATTTCCGCGGCCAAGTCCCTTTCCCGCGTACCGGGCCGGAGGAGCGGCCGGACATCTTCGAGCGCCTGCGCAGTGGCCCGCGCGGCCTGCCGAATATATTCGATCTCCTCTTCGTCTTTGATGCAGCGCAGCTCCTCAATCAGGCCCCCTGCATTCTTGAAAGAGATCTTCGGGCACTGCGTTTTCAGGTCTTGCGCAGCGGCGCAGGTAAGATGCGTTTCCTCGAACCCAGTCACTCTGGGAAGCCGTTTGGCCAGCCACTCGCCCGCGGTTTTGAGGAGACCGCGTTTGGCCTCGACGATTGTCACGCCTCGCGCCTCTTCCCTGGCCTGGAGCGTGTAGCGGGGATCCACCCAAAGGGACGCTTCGCCGGCGGCGCCGAAGGCAGCCGCCCCGGCGCTCCCCCGGAAGCCTGTCAGATAGAAAATGTTGACAGGGCTCGAAACTAGCAGGAAGGGTAGCTTCTTTTCCTCCAGCCGCGCCCGTAGGCGCGCTTGGCGCGAGAGAAGCGGATTGGAATCGTCCCGCTGGCTCATGGTCACAAACAAAAGGGAGGAGACATCTGTCTCCTCCCTTGAAGCCCTTCAAATACCGAGATCCCGGGCGCTAGCCAGGTAGCACCTTGGGGGAAACAAAGAACAGCAACTCCTGATCGTTGGATCGGACGTTACTCGTCTTGAAGAGGTGGCCGAGGACCGGAATGCTGCCGAGCAGGGGGACATAACTCGCCGACTTGGATCGGACACTGACCGTAACGCCACCGAAAACCACGGTGCCGCCGTCGGGCACCAGAACCTGGGTCGTCGCCTGTTGCGTATTGATACTGACGTTCCCTACCCCCAGAATCAGGTCCCCAGGTGATGAGTTCGTCACGTTGATATCAAGGAAGATGTTTCCATCGTCGGTCACTTGCGGCGTGACCTTCAAAGTTAGGGCAGCGCTCACATACGTCGCCGTGGGGGTGTTGTTGATCACCGTCTGAATGGGAATCTGAGTGCCTTGGGTGACCGTGCCCGGCACGTTGTTCTGGGTAACGATCGTAGGTTTGGAAATGGTCTTGGCTTGACCACGGTCTTCTTGGGCCGCGATGGCCGCATTGATAATGTAGCGCGCACCGGCGTTGGTGATCGCGTATACACCGAACCCGGTGACAGTCTGAGTGGTCACCAAGGGCGTTTGCCCGGAGCCGTTGGTTACCGAACCCGTCCCGGACCCTCCGGCGGTCCCGGTCCCGTTAATGATTTTGTTGTCGCTATCCACCTGGAGGTTCCGGTTGCCGTACGCTCCCGAGAGCGATGCCGCCAGCGTACGCGCGAAATTGGCGCTGGCCTGGATGATTCTCGCCTCAATGGATACCTGCTTCGCTTTTTTGTCGAGGCGAATGATGATGGACTCGACGACGGGAATCTGCGTCTGGATGTCGGAAACGATCAGCGTGTTGGTGCGCTCGTCCACCAGAATGTTGCCGCGCTTGCTGAGCGCACCGCCGCCCGCCCAGGATTTGATCATCGTGGCGATCGTTGAAGCCTTGGCGTAATTGACCGGACGGAACACGGTGACCAGCGGCTGCGCATCCTCGCGCGCCTGGGCCAGTTTGGTTGCCCCCTCCTGCTCGGCGGTCAAAGTTTCGACCCGGGCGATGCGCAGGACGTTACCCTCCAGCGTCTTACCCAGGCGGTTGTTCTTGAGAACGATGTCGAGGGCTTGGTCCCAGGGGACCGCGTCCAAAACCAGCGTCACGTTCCCGGTGACATTGGGATCGATGATGATATTCAGCCCGCTGATCTCGTGAATTAGCCGGAAGAAATCCTTCAGGTCAACGTCCTTCAGGTTGAGCGAGATCGGCTCGCCGGTGTACTTGGGCTGTTCCTGGCCGGGGGCCGCAGCCTGCCCTCGCGGAGCCGACATATAGACAGCGCCTGTGCCAGCCATGGTCAGGGCGGCGTGAGCTGCCTGGACGGCCTCCGGAGCTTCCGCGGGCCTCTCCGGCTTGGGAGCCGCAGCGGCCTCGGGAGACCCGGCAGGTAGAACGCTCCTGAAATCACTGGAGGTTTGAACGGGGAGCGGGGCGACAGCGGTCGCGGCGGTCTCCTGGTCGGACGCAGGCTCGACGGATTTCACCTCGGCGGGTACAACAGCAGGCGCCGCCGGCGGCAAGGCCTGAGCCACAACCTCTTTGCGGGGAGCAGCCGGCATCACCGGCGTCGACCCGGCCGGGCTCGCCACGGGCTGGGCTGGGATGCGGGCTTTCAGCTCCATGCGGACGCCACCTGGACGCGCGTGGACGTCGAACGCAGGCTCGCCGACCAAGTCGGCCACCACGCGGACGACGGAGGGATTCGCATCACGGAACTGCCCAACGCGCACCCCCCGGAGATAGGAGGCCTGCGCCGGATAAGAGCGCGGGCGAGCTTCGCTCTTGGCTCCTTCGAGATCAAGGACGAGGCGTGGGGGATTGCTCAGGCGGAAAACGTTGAAGGTCGCCGTGCTGGTCGTGGCGATATCCACGAAGGTCGCTCCCGACGCGTCGGTTGTGACCTTGATGCCGGAGACCTTCACCACCTTGCCGGGGGAAGCCGGAGCGGAGGGGGGCGCCGTCTCCGCCTTCGGGACCGCTGGAGCAGGCGCACTCATAGCAACGGGCTGCGTGCTGCCGGACTGTGCATCCTCGCCGAACACCAAGCGCAACCCCGCGGGATCACGATGGGTCTCGACGACCTCCGGGCGCTTCAGGTTGACCTGCACGCGGACCACGGGCCTCCCTTGGGCATCCGCATATTGGAGGAGGTGGTATCCGCCGAACAGGTCGCCCGCGAGCTGGCCGTCTTTCGCCACGCCGCTCGCCCGGACACCGTACAGGTCGATCAAGACCCCATCGGAGGTCGCGCGCACGGCGTTGAACGTGTACCCGCCCTCAATCCGCAGCAGAAGCTGGTGGGAGGAGGCTGGACCTGTCAGGGCAATGGCTTTCAAGCTCGCCTGGGGCAAAGCCGCTTGGTCGCGGCTCTGGGCGAGAGAGATCGTCCCCAAGATCAACGACATCACCGTGAGTGAAAGGATAGCTTTGCGTCTCATCTTCACGCTCCAGGGCCCTGGCCCAGTCGCTTGACCACATCACGGACCACCACTTTGCCGCTCGAGTCAAGCGCGTTTTCCCGGAATATGACCGAGTCAGGTGTAATCTTGCTGACGACACCGTTGTAAACCGCGTCGTTTTCACGAAGGAAATAGGCGCGGTTCCTGTTGTTGTCGACGACGGCGATCATGACGTTGTTCGTATCGAGCCGTACAATACCCTCCACCCTCAGTTGACCAATGACCAGTCCCCGCATACCCGGTGGGAGTGGGCCCAGGACCTGCTCGGTTCCTTCCCGACCCGGCGTGGGGGGAGGAGGCAGCTTGAAGGGATCGCGCTTGCCCGCAACGGCTGATTCCTCTGGCGTTTTCGGGGATGTCGCGGTACCCGCCGTGGGTTTGGGGGCGGGCTTCGGCTTTTTCGCGGTTGCTGCCTTCTTCGGGGAAACGTGCTTGGCGCCGGCCTGTGGAGCTGGGTCGTTATCGAAAGGCAGGGCCTTGACGCTACGGACCCAAGTCCAGCTCAACAGAATCACAACGAGCGCACCCCCCCAGAGGATCCCGGCCCTCGTGCGGTTAAGCCTGTCTTTGACCATGTCCATGTCCATCCTGCCCTATTTCTTTTTTGGTGCCGGCCCTTTCTTCGGCGGCGGCTGTTGACGGTTGTAATAGGTCGTAATGACACAGTTCGCGCCCACCGTCTCGTTGGGGGCGATGGTGAAGGTCCCTTGCCCCCCTCCCGGCGGAGGACCAAGTGCCAAGTTGGTGGCGCTCACTATGCGATCTTGCTTGGACAGCCGCGCAAAGAAGTTCCGCATGGCGTAATAGGTTCCGTCGATGCGGACATTGAAAGGCAGCTCAATGTAGTAGTCCCGGGCCACCGGCGGCTGGGCCACGAAAGTGCGGAGGTGAATCGCGGCGGACGTGGAGGTGTCGTAGACCATTCTCACAAACTGGTCGGTCGCTGCCTCGTCCGGGACGATCGAGCGGAGGGTCGCCAATTGCGTCTCGAGCTGCGCGATGCGGTTGAGGAGTTCCGTCCGCTCCCGCTCCACGGCTTGGTTTCTCAGGTTTTCCTCTTTCAGCTTCGTGACTTCCGCGTCGAGGCGGTCACGTTGAGCGGAAAGCGGCAGCACGTATAAGTAGAAAACCACGCCCGCCGCGACCACAGCAACTCCGGCGAGGATCGCCCCCTGGACGGCAGCGGGTAGATCATTGAAGCTCTTGGCCATCGTCGTTCTCCCCTAGAGTCCTGCCGGCGGTCGCCCCGGCGCAGCAGATCCCCCGGCCGCCTGGGCCACCGGGTGCGCGGCCGAAGGTAGCTTGTAGGTGCAGTCCAGGTTGAACTTGAAACTCAACCGGTTGTTCTGATCGTCCTGGTAATACTGCGCCAGGTGCACATTGTCGAAACTCCCGGAACCCTTCAAATGGGCTATAAAGTTGGCGATGGATTCCACCGAATTCGATTGCCCGCGAATCGACACCCGCGGCCCGTCCGGGGTGACGGCCAGCAGATAGAGGTCGTTGCTCCGGTTGACGATGTCGCCGAGGCGGTCCATAAAGTCGACGGGGCCGGCTTTGCTATCCTGGAGTTGCTGGATGGTGTCCTGCCGTTGCTGCAACTGCTGCAACTGCGCGCGATAGCGGTCGTTCTCCGCACGGATCTGGGCCAGACGGTCCCTCTCCCGCTGCTGCTCGGCTTTTTGCTTGTTCAAGGTATCGATCTGGCTGCTCCAGTATCGATAGAAGAAACCCACAATGCCGAAGGCGACGACCGCACTGACGATGAAGATCACCGCGTGACGTGCCACCGTGGGCGGCGGGCCCGCTGCCTTAGTTGGTCTGGCAACTCCCAGCAGATTGATCCTGATCATGGCGTGTCAAAGCTCCTGAGCGCCAGCCCCACCGCAACACTCATGCGCGGCGCAATGTCGTCGATGTAACTGGCATCAAACCTCGAGGGATTCACTTCCACCCTCTGAAAAGGATTCATAATGTCGACCGGAATATTGAACTCTTCTTTGAGCAGGTCGACGAGCCCTTCGATTCTCGCCGTGCCGCCCGCGACGTAGATCTGTTGGATGTTCTCCGCCGTGGTGGTCTGACGGAAGAAGTCGAAAGTCTTCTGCACTTCCAGGAGAAGAATCTCGGAAACCGAGCGGATGTGAGTGGTCTTCGCATCCGGCGAGACCGTGTCCCACCCACCGAAACGTCGCGCGTGAAGAGCGGGACGCCCCCGCGCACGATATTAATGTTCATGATGCTCGCCCCGATGTTGAGCAAAGCAATCATGCGGTCCGCCGAGGGCTCGTAATTCACCTCGAAGGCGTTCTGCATGGCGAAAGCATCGATATCCACCACCATCGGAACCTTGCCGGCCTGACTGAGAACGTTGGTGTGATTCAGGATTTTGTCGCGTTTCACCGCCACCAGCATCACGTCAAAACCCGGACCCGCGGTCGCCGGAGCCAACACCTCATAGCTGAGGTTGACGTCGGCCATGTCAAAGGGAATGTACTGCTGGGCCTCGTAGGGCATGGCCGCCGCCACCTCTGCCTCGCTAGGGGCGTTGACGCTGATCTTTTTCACAATGACCGAATGGCCGGAAACCGCCGTGGCGACACTCTTCGTCTTGATCTTGTTTTCAACGAAGATCTTCTCAATGGCATTGGCCACCGTGAATGAGTCCATGATCGCGCCGTCCACCACCGTGTCCTGGCCCAGGCCTTCCATCCCCAAATTCACCAACTCGTACTCCGCACCCTTCTTCTTCAGCTCCACCGCCTTGACCGCGCTTGAACCGATGTCGAGCCCCACCAGCCCTTTTGTTTTTCCCAGTCCAAACATGTGCGCTGCCCCCTACCGGACGCCGGCGCGGAACTTCCGCCCAACGTGCTCCTCGCGTTGCGTGCTTTGCTTTTCCATCCAGCGGTCCAGAACGGTTTTCTTGAATTTCCAGCGATTGCCGAGTTTGAAGGCCGGGATCCGCTCCTCGTACACGTACTTGTAAAGTGTCTCCCGCGAAACCCCCAGGTACTCGGACGCCTCGCGAATGCCCATGACTTCTCGAGTTTCAGCCATAAACCCAGCCTTTGGTGCGAAAGGCTCGCTTGAACTGCTTAAGCCAAGATCTGCGAATCGAACGGTTGAAAACCCCGGGAAACGGGGCCATTGCTGCCGCTTATACGTCCAATTCTATGTGGATGTCAAGTCTTTTTTTGTATGTCTTATGGTTTTTGTCTGGAATTGTGGGGGTGTTATGGAGGGAATCTGGTCAAAAATCGCAATATGTTGTGTTTGCCTCCTGGGGAGGCACTGCATCTTGGGGAATTCGCCCTCCGCCGTCCAACCAATATGCGTTTTGCCCCTGCGGACACTCCATTCCGCACTCCCGCCGGCGGAGATTAGCGGGCTCTAATCTCATCGCGACAACGCTGGCGGTTATCACGCTGAGGACTGCCGTCTCCGCTTTCCCGGCCCCACACGCGTGCTCATTCCTTGCCGAGCTTCCCAATGGGAATCGGCGCCCGGTACTCCCAGTCGGCTGTCACGCTGGTTTTGTAGCGGAACAGTCTGCAGACCGTGCAAAGCTGCGCCACGGCGTACGGGCTCTCCTGATCCTGCCACTGATGGTGGCAAGTTCCGGCCAGTGGCTTTTCCCTCTCAGCGTAATTCCCGGGCCCTGCCATGCGTGCCTCCCCCCGCCGCGGCTTCACGAGGCTCTCCCGTCCCCGTCGCTAAAGTTCGCGGATCCAAATGTTGCGATAGCGGACCGGATGGTTGTGATCTTGAAGCGACAAGGGGAGCTTTTCCGGCACCGGCGTATAGGGCGGCCGGGCCTTATGTGCTGTCGGCCCCGTCGCTTCGACATTGTCCTGCACCAGAACGCCGTTCTGCAGAACCGTGATGCGCGCCTTGCGCAAGAGTTTCCCGTCCGCATCGAAACGCGGCCCGTGAAACACGATGTCGTAAGTCTGCCACTGTCCAGGCGGCCGGCAGGCATTGACGAGCGGCGGGTATTGGCCGTAGACGGCGCCGGCCTGGCCGTCCGCGTAGGTCTCACTCTTATAGGAATCGAGCACCTGGATTTCGAACAAGCCCATCAGAAAGACGCCGCTGTTGCCACGGTCCTGATCCGTCCCATGCGGGGGATCGGGTGAGGCCCACTCCACATGCAACTGGCAGTCGCCGAATGCTTGGTTCGTCGTCAGGGTCCCTGTTTTCGCAGCCACTTCAAAATAGCCGTTTCCGACTTTCCACTTCGCCGGCACGTTCCCTTCGGAATGCCACTTGGAAAGGTCTTTTCCGTCAAAGAGCACGATGGCATCCGACGGAGTCTTGCCAGCCGTCTCCTGGGTGCTGCCCGTCCCAGGCGTGATCACGGGCGGGTGCGGCCGGGTGCGGTCGTGGATCTCCCATTTCCCCATGTCCTGAGCCAAAGCGTAAAGACTCAGGCTCGCGGCCATCAACGCCGCAAGCGTTACGGCTCGTCGCCAGAGCCGAGCGCGGCTCTCGATTGCTTTTGCCATGTTCATTCTCCTCGCGGGTGGATGAGTGAGTGCTTGCCGAACTCCGCCGGCATCTCTCGGCCAGGCTTCAGCGAGACGCGATAGTTTACGTCCCCGGCCAAGGTATGTCCAGCGACGCAATGCACACTTCGCCGCACGCGGTGGCGTAACGGACAGCTCGGCAGCGCCTGTCTCGGGGACTCACCTCGTCCAGGCCACACCCTCCAGCCGCATCCCGTGGTATGCTAATGGGTTCGGGCAGACCGCTTGATCAGGTATAAGGAGAGTCCGGATACTTGCCTTTCCGGCGAGTTCCCCGGGGCCGAAAAGTATGGCAATGGATCATTCGACTGAGGTTTCCGAAACCGAGAAGAAGGAGTCCGCCACGACGAGCGACGCGCCAGCCCAGGAGGTCTCCGATCTGGAACTGGTGGAAACGCGCGAGTGGCGGGAATCGCTCGACTACGTGCTCCAGCACGGTGGGCCGGAACGGGTGGCGCGCCTGCTGCGCGATCTCCAGGTGCATGCCCGCAAGGCGGGCGTGGAGATTCCCTTCACCGCCAACACGCCTTACATCAACACCATTCCTGCCGACAAGCAGCCGCCCTATCCCGGCAGCCGCGAGATCGAGCGCCGCATCAAGAGCCTGATTCGCTGGAATGCCATGGCGATGGTGGTGCGCGCCAACCGCGAGGAGAGCGGCATCGGCGGACACATTTCGACTTATGCCTCGGCGGCGACTCTCTACGAGGTCGGCTTTAACCATTTCTTCCGCGGCCGCGAAGACGGGCGCGAAGGCGACATCATCTATTTCCAGGGCCATGCCTCGCCGGGAATTTATGCCCGCGCGTTTTTGGAAGGGCGACTCACGATCGAGCAGGTCCAGAATTTCCGGCGCGAGCTGAGGCCCGGAGGCGGACTCTCCTCTTATCCGCATCCCTGGCTGATGCCCAACTTCTGGGAGTTCCCCAGCGTCTCGATGGGACTAAGCCCCATCATGGCCATCTACCAGGCCCGCTTCAACCGCTACCTGGAAGACCGCGGACTCAAGCCGCCCTCGGAGGCCAAGGTCTGGGCTTTTGTGGGCGACGGCGAAACGGATGAACCCGAATCGCTGGGCGCCATCACGCTGGCTTCTCGCGAGAGGCTCGACAACCTGATTTTCGTGGTCAACTGCAATCTCCAGCGGCTGGACGGCCCGGTGCGCGGCAATGGCAGCATCGTTCAAGAACTTGAAGCGATCTTCCGCGGCTCCGGCTGGAACGTCATCAAGGTCCTCTGGGGCGGCGATTGGGACGCGCTCCTTGCCAAGGACCAGGATGGCGTGCTCGCCAAGCGAATGGGCGAAACCGTGGACGGGTTGTATCAGAAGTACTCGGTCGAGTCGGGCGCCTACTTCCGCGAGCGCTTTTTCGGCACCGACCCGCGGCTGCTCGAGATGGTCAAGCATCTTTCCGACGAGCAGCTCAACAAAATGCGCCGCGGCGGGCACGACCCTGACAAGGTCTACGCCGCCTACAAAGCCGCCATCGAGCACAAGGGCTCACCGACGGTCATCCTGGCCCGCACGGTGAAGGGTTACGGGCTCGGCGAAGCGGGCGAAGGCCGCAACATCACTCATCAGCAGAAGAAGCTTAACGAAGACGAGTTGCGCGAGTTCCGCAGCCGCTTCGGAATTCCCGTTTCGGATGAGGATTGCGCGGCAGCACCCTTCTACCGTCCGCCCGACGACAGCGTGGAAATGAAATATCTCCACGAGCGACGGAAGTCGCTGGGCGGCTACGCACCGCATCGCGATTTGAAGTGCAAGCGCATGGAAGTGGAGCTCGAAGAGACCTTCCAGGAGTTCTACAAGGGCACGGAGGGGCGCGAAGCGTCCACCACCATGGCCTTCGTGCGCATGCTCTCCAAGCTGCTCCGCGATAAGGAGCTCGGAAAATACATCGTGCCCATCGTTCCCGACGAGGCCCGGACCTTCGGCATGGAAGCGCTCTTCCGCCAAGTCGGCATTTATTCCCACGTCGGCCAGATCTACGAGCCCGTCGACAAGGAGACACTGCTCTATTACAAGGAAGCAAGGGACGGGCAGATTCTCGAGGAGGGCATCACCGAAGCCGGCGCCATGGCGTCGTTCATCGCCGCCGGCACGGCTTGCCTGACGTACGGGATCAACATGATCCCGTTTTTCATTTATTACTCGATGTTTGGATTCCAGCGCATCGGCGATTTGATCTGGGCGGCGGCGGATTCGCGCACCCGCGGCTTCCTGGTGGGCGGAACGGCGGGCCGCACCACACTCGCCGGCGAGGGCCTCCAGCACCAGGATGGCCACAGCCACGTCTTCGCCTACGCCGTGCCCAACTGCATTTGCTACGACCCGGCGTTCGCTTACGAAATCGCCGTCATCATCCAGGAAGGCATCCGGCGGATGTATGACGACGGAGAGAGCATCTTCTACTACTTCACCGTCATGAACGAGAACTACCCCATGCCGGCCATGCCCGAGAATTGCGCTGACGGAATCCTGAAAGGCATGTACGTTTGCCGCGCTGCGGAAAACAAGCAATCCAAGTTGCGCGCCCAGCTTTTCGGCAGTGGCGCGATCCTCAACGAGGCGCTGAAGGCGCAGAAGATTCTCGGAGAAAAATACGGCGTCGCCGCGGACGTGTGGAGCGTCACGAGCTACAAAGAACTCTACCGCGACGGGCACGCCTGCGAGCGCTGGAACCGGTTGCACCCCGAAAAACCAGCCAAGGTTCCTTATGTCACCCAGTGCCTCAAGGACGCGCCGGGAGTCTTTGTCGCGGCTTCGGACTATCTTAAGGTGATGCCGGATTCCATCTCGCGGTGGTTCCCGCGGCCGCTGGTCTCGCTCGGCACGGACGGCTTCGGAAGGAGCGAGTCCCGCGCCGCACTGCGCGACTTCTTCGAGGTCGACGCCCGACACATCACCGTGGCCACATTGCGCGCGCTGGCAGACGAAAAACAGATCAAGCCGGAACTGGTCCAGAAGGCCATCCAGGACCTGGCCATCAATCCCGAGAAACCCGACCCCGCGATTACCTAAAGGACGCACACATCATGGCGACGGAATTCCGGTTACCAGAACTGGGGGAGAACATTGAAGCCGGCGACGTCCTGAAGGTGCTGGTCGCCGTCGGCGATGTCATCAAGGCCGACCAGCCCGTGCTCGAACTCGAGACCGATAAGGCCACCATTGAAGTGCCTTCGCCCGTCGGCGGCACGGTGAGGTCTCTTCACGTCCAGGACGGCCAGAAATTGAAAGTCGGCGGACTGATCCTCACCGTGGAAGAAGGCTCTGCGGCGCCAACCGCGATGAAGGCGCCCACGAAGGTCGAAGCGGCACGCCAAACCGACGTCAAGGCGGACGCGCAGGCTCCGGTCGCTGCTGTCGCGGCGAAAAAGGAAGAACCCAGGCCCGCAGTCAAAGCGGCTGAGCGACCCGCCGCTCCTCCCGCCCCGCGACGCGCCCCGCTGCCTGAAACGCCTCCCGCAGCGCCTCCGCCCCCGGAACCGGAAATTCCTCGCGTGGCCGCGCCTGCTTCTCCCTCGGTGCGGCGGCTCGCCCGCGAATTAGGCGTGAATATCGACGAGGTCCCGGGCACGGGACGCGACGGCCGCATCAGCGAAGACGACGTGAAGGCCTACGTCAAAATGATGATGATGACGACGCCCGCCGCCCCGCCAACGGGCGCTCCGCTGGCGGCCGCTCCCCTGCCCGACTTCTCGCGTTGGGGAGAGGTCGAGCGCCAGCCCATGAAGAGCGTGCGCCGCAAGACCGCGCAGCATCTGGCCCAGGCGTGGTCCACCATCCCGCATGTCACGCAATACGACAAGGCCGACATCACCGAGCTCGAACAGCTCCGCAAGAAGTACGAAGCCGAAGCGGAAGCCGCGGGCGGCAAGCTCGCCATGACCGCCATCGCCGTAAAGGTCATCGCGTCGGCGCTCAAGGTTTTCCCGCAATTCGCCTCGAGCCTTGACTTGGCGCGCGAGGAATTGGTTTACAAGAAGTACGTTCACATCGGCGTGGCGGTGGATACCGACCGTGGCCTGATCGTTCCGGTGATCCGTGACGCGGACCAGAAGAATATCCTGCAGATTTCGGTCGAACTTGCCCGGCTGGCGGAAAAAGCGCGGAATCGTAAGACCACGTTCGAGGATATGGAAGGCGGGGTTTTTACGATTTCCAACCTGGGAGGAATCGGCGGCACGGCGTTTTCGCCTATCGTCAACTGGCCCGAGGTCGCCATTCTGGGCATCGCGCGCGGGCGGATGGAGCCGGTCTACATAAACGGGCTGTTCCAGCCGCGGCTGATGCTGCCGCTTTCGCTCTCCTACGATCACCGGGTGATTGACGGCGCGGACGCGGCGCGCTTTCTGCGCTGGGTCGTCCAGGCGCTCGAGCAACCCTTCCTTCTGCCTTTCGAAGGCTGAGCCGGCTATCCATGGACTTGGCCCGCTCGGCAGCGAGCACCAGAGCAGTGCGATGAACAAAGAATCAAGTTCAACTCAAGTGGCCGTTGTGGGCGGTGGTCCCGGCGGTTACGCCGCAGCGTTTCGCGCCGCCGACATGGGCATGACGGTCGCGCTGATTGACGTCGAGGTAAATCCCGGCGGCATCTGCCTCTATCGCGGCTGCATTCCTTCCAAGGCCTTGCTCCACGCCGCCTATGTCCTGAACGAATCGCGCCACGCCGCCAACTGGGGAATCACCTTCGCGCCGCCGAAGATCGATATCGACAAGCTGCGGGCCTGGAAAGACGGCGTGGTGCGCAAACACACCGGCGGGCTCGGCCAGCTCGCCAAGTCGCGCTCGGTGCGCTACATCCAGGGCTACGCCAGCCTGACCGACGCGCGCACCTTGCGAATCGAGAAAAACGGCGGCGAGCCGGAACGGCTCTCCTGCGAACACATCATTCTCGCCACCGGTTCGCGCCCGGCGACGCTTCCCGGCTTCCCGAAGGACTCCAAACGCATTTGGGATTCGACCAGTGCGCTCGAACTGCCGTCCGTACCGAAGACGATGCTAGTCGTCGGGGGTGGCTATATCGGGCTGGAACTTGGCACGGTCTACGCCGCGCTCGGGAGCGAAGTCTCGGTGGTCGAGATGATGCCCGGCCTTTTGCCGGGCGTCGATCGCGACCTGGTGACTCCCCTCGCCAAGCGGCTCGAAAAAACCTTCCGCGCCATCATGCTCAACACCAAAGTCGCCGCAGTAAAGGAAGAGAACAACGGGCTACGGGTCAAATTCGAAGGCGAGGCCGCGCCTGCCGAGGAGCGGGTGTACGAAGCGATCCTGGTTTCCGTCGGCCGCAAGCCGAACTCCGCGATTCCCGGCCTCGACAAAACGCGAGTGGAAATTGATGCGCGCGGCTTCATCAAAGTGGACGGCCAGCGGCGCACGGCGGAACCGACGATCTTCACCATCGGCGACGTGGCCGGAGAACCCATGCTCGCGCACAAGGCTTCGCACGAGGGCTTCGTCGCCGTCGAAGCCATCGCCGGCCACAAGGCGGTCTTCGAGCCACAAGCGATTCCCGCTGTCGTCTTCACCGATCCCGAGATCGCCTGGTGCGGATTGACCGAGACTCAGGCGGAGAAAGAAAACCGAACCATCAAGACCGTTCGCTACCCCTGGGCTGCCTCCGGGCGCGCCACCACCATCGATCGCAACGACGGCGTCACCAAACTCCTTATCGATCCGGCGACCGAGCGGATTCTCGGCGTCGGCATCACCGGCGTCAACGCCGGCGAGATGATTTCCGAAGGCGTCCTCGCCGTGGAAATGGCCGCCAAAGCCGCCGACCTGAAGCTCACCATTCACCCCCATCCCACCCTCTCCGAAACCGTCATGGAAGCCGCCGAAGTCTTCTTCGGCCAAAGCACCCACCTTTATCGACCCAAAAAGAAATGACATTACGAAGATACGAAGAGTGGTTCGGGCTTGGATCCCCTGACGCGTCTTGCATCAAGGTATGAAATGGTTCAGGATGGGGGTGAGGTTCTCCAGGGCGCCCAAGACCCCCCGGTAGCGGAGAGCCAGACTTTCCAGGCAACAACGGACAATGGCCCCAATACTGTCCGGGGCGGGCTGGCCGGTTCGGCGGCAGAAGGTGCGAATGGCCTCTGGCATGTTTCCGGGGCTCAAGAACTCCGCGGCATCGGGATTGATCAGGCTGAGGAATGGGTTCGCCAGCCTGGCCAATTCCAGAAGTTCACTCCACGGATAATCCTGTCCCTCACGTTGCCACTGACGACGGCTTTCCTGCAAGAGCCATTGCCGGTCTATAATGGGCTGGCGGATCTCCACCCCCATCAGGCTCCAAGTCCCGCTACTGATGTAAGCGCTGTCGGGATCCAACCCCGGGATCGCTGCAACTGCACTGGCGGTATCATGGCTGGCCGGAGAAATGACCGGCGCAGATGCCCGCAATCCGGTTTCTGACAGGATCTCGGGCCGGATGTTTCCAATCCAGGTACCTGGTTCCACTGGCGGCAATAAAAAGTGCCCGGGAATCCCGAACCGGGCGAGCAGTTCTTTGGCCCAGCGTCGGTCGCTACAGCGAAGCATTTGGCTGGTGGTAGCGATGGTGTATTCCACGGCCTTTTCACCGGCAAGCCAATAGTGGAACAGGTCCGGCATCATCAGCAGGGATTCCGCAGCTTCGAGGCGAGGGTCCTTAGCTTCCACCATGCTGAGGAGTTGGAAGAGCGTGTTCAACTGCATGAACTGAATGCCAGTCTCATTGAAGATTTCCTGGCGAGGTACCT
>JAIQGB010000270.1 GCA_020072905.1 Terriglobia bacterium
AGTGGAGGTGCGCATCGAAAACTCGGACGGGCTCGGCGTGACGCTCTGCTGCAGCGGTTTGGGCCGCCGCAGGCTTCGCGGCTGGGGGTTGCGTGCCCGATCCATGTTTTTCGCCTGGCTCATGGGCGTGCGCGTGACTCGCATGACTGATGGCGCTCGCAGAGGCGCCGAGGAAGAGGAAGCTCTTTTTCAAGAAAGTCCGGCGCGGGTGAGGGTGGATGTGGCTCATGGTTATTCTCTCCAACAAAAGGTGCCGCGAGGCTAACACGGGGATTGTCTGTCAGCAACCAGACCGTGACGTTCTGATGACAATCCCGCGATTGACAAACGGCGGTGTGTGCCGATAGTGTTACTCGGCTTATGAAGATCCTGGTGATCGGCTCGGGCGGGCGCGAGCATGCGCTGACGTGGAAGCTCCGCGAGAGCCCCAATATGGATGAGATTTACTGCGCGCCGGGAAACCCCGGCATGGCGCAGGAGGGGGAGTGTCTGCCTGTGGACGTCACGCAGCCGCAGGCCATCCTGGAAGTGGCTCAGCAGATCAAGGCGGACCTGACGGTGATCGGGCCGGAGGCGCCGCTGGTAGCCGGCGTGGTGGACGAATTCGAGCGGGCGGGCCTGTGGGTCGTCGGGCCAACGAAAGCGGCGGCGCGCCTCGAGGCCAGCAAGATTTTCGCCAAGCAGTTCATGCAGCGGCATGCCATTCCCACGGCACGCTTCGTGGTCGCGGAGTCATTCGAAGCGGCGGTCAAGGCGCTCGCCAGTTTCGGTGTACCCGTGGTGATCAAGGCCGACGGCCTGGCGGCTGGAAAGGGTGTCGTCGTCGCCAAGACGCGCGAGGAAGCCGAAAAAGCGCTCGAGGATTTCATGCGCCGGAAGACGCTGGCCAGTGCCGGCGAGCAGGTGGTCATTGAAGAGTGCCTGCTGGGCGAAGAGATGTCCTTCATCGTGCTGACCGACGGCCACGGCGTTCTGCCGCTGGTGCCGACGCAGGACCACAAGGCGGTCTTCGACAACGATCAGGGGCCCAATACCGGCGGCATGGGCGCCTACAGCGACGATGCCATCCTCGATGAGCACACGCGCGAGGCCGTCCTGCGCGGGATCGTCGTTCCCACGCTGGCGGGCATGGCGGTGGAAGGGAATCCTTTCCGCGGATTCCTCTATGTGGGCCTGATGATGACCGCGCAAGGGCCGAAGGTTCTCGAATACAACGTCCGCTTGGGCGACCCGGAAGCGCAGCCCATCCTCATGCGGCTGCGCTCCGACCTCGTGGACTTGTTCAAGGGGATCCGCGATGATCGGCTCAGTGGAATGGAGGCCCACTGGAGCCCGAGTCCTTCCGTGTGCGTCGTGCTCACCTCCCAGGGTTATCCGGGGAGGCCGGAAATCGGTAAGGTCATTACCGGATACGAGGCGGCGGAAGCGCAGGGCGGTGTCAAGGTGTTCCACGCGGGCACGGTATTTCACGACCCGCAATTGCTGACGGCGGGCGGCCGGGTGCTCGGCGTCACGGCGACGGGCGCCGACCTGCCGAGTGCCATCGAGCGCGCCTACACGGCCGTCGGCAAGATTCACTTTGAAGGGATGCACTATCGCCGGGACATTGGCGCGAAAGGGCTGCGACGTTTGGCGCGCCCGCCAGAACGCAACAGTCTGCCTTCCCGGCGCGTCCCCGGGCAGCCCAAGCTGTAGTTCCTCGGTGGGACAGCCTGCGGGAAGAGTCAAGGTACAGCGGCGGGAGGAAAATCGAAATGAGTGACAGGACGCGGCCCGTGGTCGGCATCGTGATGGGCAGCGATTCGGACCTGCCCGTGATGACCCAGGCCGCAACGACGCTCAAGAAATTCGGCGTGCCGTTTGAAATCGAGATCAGCTCCGCGCACCGCTCGCCGGCACGTACCTCGGAATACGCCCGCACGGCCATCGAGCGCGGCTTGAAGGTCCTCATCGTCGCCGCGGGCGGGGCCGCCCACCTGGGCGGGGTGATCGCCGCAGAGACCACGGTGCCCGTCATCGGAGTGCCCCTGGCGAGCACCTCGCTCGCCGGGCTCGATTCGCTGCTTTCCATGGTGCAAATGCCCGCTGGCGTCCCCGTCGCCTGCACCGCCATCGGCAAGCCCGGCGCCATCAATGCCGCGATCTTCGCCGTCGAAATCCTTGCCATCTCGGACGCAGCACTCGCCCAGAAACTCGCCGCTTACAAGGAAGACCTCGCGCGCGGTGTGGCAGAAAAATCCGCCAAGGTGAAGCGCGAATTCCAAGGCTGACAGGATAATAGACGCCTCATCCTGAATCCCTGATCCTATCTTCCGGCTCGTGACCTCTGCCTCCTGACTCCTGCCTATTCACTTCGCATTCGGATCGGCCTGGTGGATGCCGAAGATATTCCCTTCGGTATCGCGGCAGTAGGCCTGGTAACCGACGCCCGGGATTACAGACTTGGGCATGGCGACCTGCCCGCCCTGCGCCGTGACCTTGGCGATAAACTCCTCAACCGATGGCACAGCGATGGTATTCACGGTGCGCGCGCCGCCATCCGGGTTCCGCAGGATGCCCCCGTTAATGCCCGGCTTCGAGTCCGACCCGGTGGTCACGAGCCAGTAGGGTTGCGGCCCCTCCCACTTGGTGATCTGCCAGCCGAAGACCTCCTGATAGAATTTGACGGCCCGCGCCGGGTCCTGCGCCCCCAATTCGAAATGAATCACTCGATGCATAGGGATTTCCTCCGGCCCTGAGATTCCCGCAATGTTACCACACGCCACAGCACGGCAGCACCGCAAGGGTTTGCAGCTCTGTTTTGTGACGGGGGAGGCGGCGCGGGCTTGTCGGGGTGAGCTGGGAGTAAGATAGAGCAGGCGGAAGGATGCCTTTGAAGCACACGCCCAAGAGCGGCACGCCAATGCTGCCCAGGGTTTTTCCTTCTGCGCGCTAAGGGGGACCAGTCATGTGCATGCAGTCCACGCACGTGCGTCCGTATCAACGGTGGCACTGGGCCGGAGATGAGATCGCGCACGACACGGTGATCCTTGCTTCGCGCAGGATCCCGGGCACCAAGAAGCGTTACGACATCGACATCCGTGAGTACTTGTCCATCGAGGACAATGCTGTCATCCGCGAGCATTTGGAGAGGCTGTGGGAGCGATTGCCGAAGCCGCAACAGGGGCAATTCACGTCGCGAAAGCCGGGCGCTTTCGACCTTCGCGCCAGGACGGTATCGGGATATGTCGGGGCGCTACGGTACATGCACTCCGGACGGAAGTTCGATGACTGGCTGTTTCCCGACGAAACACTGGCCAACGGCGGTGGGGACTGTGAGGATTTGGCCTTTCTGCTGGCGGCGCTCTTGGAGGCCAGCGGCATCAGTGCTTACTGCATCCGCGTCGCGCTGGGGGCGGTGATTGATCACCGCCGTCCCGCTCATCCGCGTCGCTGGGACCACGCCTGGGTGGTCTATCAAAACGAGGGCGGGGCGTGGGAAATCCTGGAACCGCACGCGCTGCGGTATCAGGCGCGATTCAGGGGCCGCGGGCCCTCGGTGCGACGCGCCCCTTTGATCAAGCGAATCCACGACATCGAATACATCCCGCACTTCGTTTTCAACCGCGACCACCTGTGGAGAGTGCGGACGCAGGAGCCCTATGCGGGGAGGCTCTTTCGTGATTACGTCACGAAAGATCGAAAATTCTGGAAGCGCTTTGAACCGTCGTTCGCCGCCACGGTCCATTGGAGCATTTACGATGAGGCGCTGGCAGGTATGTCGGGGGCGGAACTCGACCTCGTCAAGGCCACCAGCCTGGGGGTGGATGTCAACGTCTTGGAATACGACCCTCGCGAACATTTCGACTTCGCCTACCTTGACGCCGGCTGGGAACGCGTCCAGCGGCGTCTGAGCACGGGCAGCCTGGAAGATTTTGCGCTTGCGACTCATGCCATCGCCGACTTCTATGCTCACTCCTTCTATTCCGACTTCGCCAGGAGGCGGCCTGACGGCTCAATCGAGCCCTACGATCCCCAGCATCCCATACCGCAGGACGCGCTCGTTTATGATTTCAAACCCTACGCGCCCCTTCCGGGATGTGCGTCGTCAACGGATGCGGCGGAAATGCATTGGAAGGGCGGACTTATCAGCGGACAATGGTGGCGTTGGTTCACCACCTTCCCGGGTGAGCTCAAGCGCGCCAGCGACTTCCGGTGGCGCCGATGCCTCCCGGACCACGACGCCGTCGCGGTGGATGGCCCGGAGCGTAAGGCCGCTCATCGTCATTACAGCCCGGCCGAGTATCCGGGGGTCTTCTCCCGGCGACGACAGGCGGCCATCGAACACGTCAGGGCGGCTTACCGCGCCTGGCGCCACTAATCGACGACGGGCTAAATCCCTGAGCATTCAACCCCCGTCGTAAACATTGAGCTCGATGCGATCAGACTTAGGGTGACCGGCCGCATTTCTGGGCGTCCAGCCAAGAATGCACCGAATGTCATGATGCAAGCGGCGATGCTTGTAGGGACACAAAACATCGCTGTCGGCCCCCACCTGGATGACCGTGAGGGCTGGTACAATCAGCGGTCCTGCGGAGAGGTGGAGCGATGGTTTCCCGACCGCACGTTAGCCAGCCGATTCCCTCGGTGGCGGTGGGTTTCAAGCCGGAGTTTCTCGATTTCCACCGAGGCATTCATGTTGGAAACCTCGAAGATAACGAGCGCATCACACGCATCCTGAAGCTCGAGCTCGAAGCGCGGCACCAGCAGCCCTTCGTGACCGAGCGCTGGGGGCGCGGCGTCTACTGGCAGTGGATTGCATTCCTGCCGCGCGCCAATCGGGAAGCCAAGCCGATTTCGAACAAAGTCAGCTTCGGCTGCTCCAAATTTTTCATCTCGGTTGACACCGAGGACAAAGTCTTCCAGTGCGGGATGCAGATCGAGCGCGGCTACCTGAAGCCCCCGCGCGAATACCCCGAATGCCGGCTGCGCGAGGACTGGGACTGGAATCGCCTGGTCAAGTCGCTCCGTCCCGGGAGCGCCCTGGAGCGCGAGCTGCGCCGGCTGGTTCTGCGCGAGGGATTCAAGATTTTTGCGGGAAGCTGGGAGGGCGAGCCGGCCAGCTTCTCCAAGTCGAGTTTTCCGTCGATGGGGAAGCTGCGCAAAATCCTCGCCGCCGCGCCGGGAAATCACTGGGCGGGCTTCCAGCTCTACTATCCGATGGCGGAAGAAGAAGTCCGCGCCTCAACCGGGCTCGACCTCGTCGAATCCATGCTCGCCGTCTTCAGAGAAGTCACGCCCGCGATGAACCTCACCATGCAGATCCAACTGTAGCGCCGCTCCATGACCGGCGTCGCCGCTTGCGGACGGGCGCTACAGTGGGGCAAGTGCGTTGCTCATCGTGTGGCGACGATGATGATGATGACCAGGGCCGCGCCGACCAGCATCCAGGTGATTGCGCCGGGGTTCTTCTTGACCTTCAGAACTTCAGTATAAGCGATCACAACCTCGGCCTGGGCGTTGTCGGGTCTTACCTTGAAAGATTGTTCCGCGATGCCGGTGATGTGCCCATGTAATTTGGGGCCCTCCGTGCGTTTGACCATGACGTGCTCGCCAACGCCCAGTTTCTCGACCTTGGCCCTTACGGCGTCCGGATTCGGCGCATGAGGAGTTCCCGCAAGCGCCGGGACCGGTGTCCCCCACATCAGGCACGCCAGAAGCATGGAAAGGAGCCGGCGGGGAATCAACCGGTTGTGGTGGCCCACCTTGTCCACTGGTGAAGGAAGCATGAAGTTCATCGGGTCTCCTTTGCGCACAACCTTATGGCAATGGGTGTTCCAAACAACTTTCCCGCTAACACTATGATAGGAGACGGGTCTGCTGCAACTCGAATCTGGCGGCCATGTAGGAATTTCAAGGTACGAGAAAGCTTGTGAGGTCCAGCCGCCCCGCCACCTCAAGTCGCAGATTGTGCAACCGGATTCTAATGGCGCGTCTTTGTCTGGGCGGCGAATTGCGCGAAATACATCGGGAGGCCGGTGGTCGGATCGTTCGGCGGATCGTCGACTGCCGCTGTCCGCCCGTGACGCGCAGTCACAGCCCAAACGTCTGCGTCTGCTGTGGCGCGACGACCGCAACCCACGGCAGCCGCCCCTCGCCCAGCGAGGCAAACCAGCGCAAGCTGCGCACGCTCGCCCGCCGCTACCTCCAGTTTCGCCGCCTACCCACCCCGACAAGGAGCCTCTGATGGACCGCATCCGGCACCACCCCGACGCCCTGATCGACACTCTCCTCGACTGGTGCGAGCGCACCGCATACGCAAAGCC
>JAIQGB010000271.1 GCA_020072905.1 Terriglobia bacterium
GATTGGCCTCAAAGCTGAGGGGCATCCGGCCGAGCATGGTGACGACACGCCCCCCGCCACCGGGGGGCAGTCCGACCAACACCGGCTGTGGTCGTTCCGTTTGGGGGCCACGGTTCGTAGCGCCTACCCTCTCTGGCTTCGCCATGGTGTTATTGATATCGCAAGGAGCCACCAACCTGTCCGATACTCGCGCCAGCTTGACAAGCAAAGCCGCACCAGACACCAGAAGGATCAAGGCAGTAATTGCTATGGGGAAGTGATGTAGGAGGGTGGAGCTAGCTGCGCGCCTCATGAAGGCCTCCAGCTTGCGCGAACTTGCCTACAGTTTTGCCATTGGATACCACAAAATAAAAATAGTGTCAATCACAATATATGTGTTTTACATTATGCGACAAATTGTCCTGGGAGGGGGTTCAGTTGAAGAAGCCCCCTTTGCAAGGAGACGGATTCACTTCAGACAGTCCAAATGGGGGAATAGGCGTAGAGCAGTTGGGCCTAGGATCGTCCATGGCCTGCTAGTGAAGAATCTCCGCGGCTTTGCGGGCGATGAGGTTGAAGCCCTTTGCAGAGGATGCTTTCTGAAGCGTGTCGAGTCGTGTGCGGCCGCGTGCCGCATCTCCGGATTGCACCTCAATCCCGCCGAGGGCCAGTTCCGCTTCAAACTGGTTGTAGAGCAGGCCCTCCCGTTTCGCCTGTTTCGCGGCTCCTTCCGCGAGTCGGCGTGCCTCAGTCGCTCGTCCAGAAGAGGCCAAAACACGTGCGGTCTCTGCCATAACATACAGCCGAACGCTCTGATCTTCACTATTCCTGGCGATTGTCCACGCAGCGTCGGCGGCCTTCCCAGCATCGCTGATTTTTCCCTGTGCGAGCAGGGCGCGCGCTTCCAAAGCGCAGGCTTGCGCCTCATAATCAACGGCTCCCGATTTATGGGATTCCTCAGACGCCTGCGTGGCAAGCGATAGGGAATCGGCTGGCTTCCCGGTTTCGATCAGGACCTCAGCCAGCCCGATTTGGCACTCACTCTCTGCGCCCTTCTCACCTATGGCCCGTCGGATTTCCAAGGATTGCTCGTACTTTGTTCGAGCAGCGCTCAGGTTGCCACTGATCCGCAGAACTTCACCCAAGTTGTAGAGGGCATATGCCATTCCACTGCGATAGCCGATTTGGGTGGTTACCTGCAGCGATTCTTCGTACAGCTTCCTGGCTCCGTTGATGTCCCCTCCAAGAAAGGCCAAACCACCGAGGTTATTGAGCGAAGTTGCCGCACCGTCTAAGTCTCCAATCTCGCGGCGCAGAGCAAGCGATTCCTTAAATCGTTTCTGGGCGCCCTCCAGGTCGCCTTGGTGAAGGAGAACGTTGGCGGAGTTGTCGAGCACAACCGCGGTATGCCCCTTGTCGCCGATCTTGCGGCTGACGGCCAGTGCCTTTTCATAGGAAGCCTTCGCCTCCCGGAGGCTTCCCATCTCCTCGTACAATAGACCTATATTGTTGAGGGTGTGTGCCACGCCGTAGCCGTTCCCAATCTCCCCATAAGCGGCATTTGCCTCTTCGTACATCGTCATCGCCCTCGGTCTGTCTGCTTGATCGGCAAGCAAATTGGCTAGGTTGTTGTACGAATCTGCCACCCCTCTGCGGTCGCCTACGGCCCGATAGATCTTCCGCGCCTGCTCAAATGCCATCCGTGCCAGTCTGGGCTCCCCCAGCTTCCAGTACGCCAGGCCCTGAGAAGATAACCCCCCGGCCGCCAGAAGACGAGCCCCCAGTTTTTCACCTCTCTCTGATGCCCGCCGGGCCGCATCTCTTTGTCGCGGGAAATCCGAAAGCGCGGAAGCTGCCGATGATTCCGCCAAGTCGATGCGAACATCGTCGCGCAAGGGGCGGGGCAGGTCGCGCAGGGCTCGAATTGTTTCGAGCGCCTCCTTGCCCTTGCCTGCGGAAACTTGTGCCCCCGCAAGACGCAATCCGTAATCCACCTCGTCTGGGAACAGCACCAGAAGGCGCCGGTAGATTTCGGCAGCCTTTCCCCATTCTCTGGTCGTCTCGCGGTATCTGCCCTCTATGACAAGCCTTTCCTCCCGCGGGAGCTTGGAGGAGAGTTGAAAGGCCTTTTCGGCTTCCGCCCTGGCGTTCTGGTCATAACCCAGGGCTGACCATGCGGCAGCTAGGGCAGAATGAGATTGAGGATGCTGCGGGTCGGCGGCGACCGCTTGCTGAAGGAGGTCTCGAGCCGCTCCGGCATCAAAGAACCGCAGCTTGCGGATTCCTTCAGAATACAGGCGCTCAGCCTCAGTGTTGGAAGGCAGTGAGGCTCGCACGATGCCAAGTTCAGCAGGCTCCGGCGCGCCCACACCGAGCTTCTCACGCAGGGCTGAACCGGCCTTGGAGACTAAGCCAAGAAGTTGCTCCTGACTTCCAACTGCGGCAAAGGACGCCAACGTTACTCCGGCCAAGGTATCCTGCAGGCGCAAATCGAGGCGAATCTGCCCACCACCCTGCTCCCCCATTACGAGGTACGACCCAAGCACGACCAGGTCAGAACCCAGATTGGCGCGAATGCGCGTGAGTGTACCTCTGGCATAGGTATCAGCATCGGGCAGCGCCAATTCGGCCCTCATTCGAGCGACATCCTCGCCTGGTATCGTGCGCAGTTTCGAACCCGCGCTGAGCTCGGTGCCCAGCATTTCGGAAAGCGCGGAGGAAAGCCATAGCTGGTCATTGCGGCCGGAAAGGTTCTTGAAGCCGAGTACGGCGATCGAGCGCCGACGGTCTTGCTCTGGATCGCGGGAGAGGTTTTCAGGCAGCGGCACAGCGACGGATTCGACCTGCGGTGTGGGCACGCCATGGCGTGCCCCTAGGGCGGTCCGTAAACGATCGCGCAGGCCGGCAATGTTCAATCCGAGCATCAAGGCGAGTAACGCAATTACCGTCGCAGCCGCCAGCGGGATGGCCCGACGACTGGAAAGGGGGGCCCCTCGCAGGCGCCCGTGGGCGGGCACGCGGCCCGCCCCTACCGCCACGAGGTCGGTCTTCAGGTCGGAGGCCGTCTGGTAGCGCAGTACGCGGTCCTTCGCAAGGGTCTTGTTGATGATCTCTTCCAGCCCGGGCGACAGGCTGGGATTCACTTCTCGCGGCGATGGCGGTGTGCGCGTCAGCACGGCGTTGAGGACGGCGCCCGCCGAGGCCCCCGAAAACGCCCGCCGCCCGGTGGCCATCTCGTACAGCACGGCGCCAAAAGAGAAAATGTCCGTCCGCCCATCGAGCGCGTCTCCCCGCACCTGCTCCGGCGACATATACTCGAACGTCCCCATCGTTAGTCCCGCGCTCGTCAGCGAGTCCTCGTCCCAGCCGATTGTCTCTTCCACTGACGTGCCGACGCGTTGCCCGCCCTGCGTTGTCCACTGCTTCGCCAATGTTGGCACCCGCTTCGCCAGCCCGAAGTCGAGAATCTTGGCCTCCCCACGGCTGGTTACGAATATGTTCGCGGGTTTGATGTCGCGATGAATGACGCCTTTCGAGTGGGCGGCTTCGAGCGCGTCTGCAATCTGAATCGAGAGATCAAGTAGTTCCTCAGTCTTCAGCGGCTGGCCATTGATGTGTCGCATGACTGTCTCCCCCTCAAGGTATTCCATGACAATGAAGGGTTGGCCCTCGTGCTCGCCAATTTCGTGCACCATACAGATGTTAGGGTGGTCCAGCGCCGAGGCAGCGCGTGCTTCCCGCCGGAAGCGTTCGATGAATTTCCGGTCTTGAGCCAACTCTGTAGGCATGAATTTGAGCGCCACAAGCCGGCCAAGCTCGGTGTCCTCAGCCTTGTAAACCACACCCATCCCGCCACGACCGAGTTTCTCCTGCACCCGGTAGTGCGATACCATCCGGCCCGCCCACGCGTCCGTTTCCCTATGCCCCGCCGCTTCTTCCTTCGCTTTGGCCAACTCCCTGGCGGCAAAATCCAGCGCTGGAGTTTCGATGAAGCTTTCGGCCTCATCCCCGGAAGCCAAAAGCGATTCGAGCTCCTGTTGCAAGCCGGCATCGTGCTCACAGACTTTCTTGAGGAAGGCCAGCCGCTCCTGCCCCTCCAGCGCACGCGCCTTGTGGTACAACTCCTCGATCTGTCGCCAGCGTTCAGGCTGCAGCATGCTGTTGATCCGCTCTCAGCTCGCGCCAAAGCCACGCCTTGGCCAGATCCCAGTCCCGCATAACCGTTCGGGGAGAAACCTTCAAGACCTCCGCGGAGTCTTTCACGCTCAGTCCCCCGTAAAAGCGTAGCTCCACAACACGCGCCTTGCGCGGATCGAGCTTCGCTAACTGGTCAAGCGCATCGTTCAATGCCACAAGGTCTGGTCGCGGCCTCGCACCCACCACCAGGGATTCGTCGAAGTTAAGAGCCTTGACTCCGCCCCCCCGCTTGACTGTGTGTCGGGCGCGGGCATGATCGGTAAGTACCCGACGCATCAGCTGCGCGCAGAGGGCGAAGAAATGCGCCCGGTCGTGCCAACTGACCCCGGCAGTATCCACTAATCCTATGAAGACTTCGTTGATCAGGCCCGTAGTTTGGAGGGTGTGACCCGTCCCCTCACGAGTCATGTAGTGATGCGCCAGCCGGTGCAAATCGCCGTAGACGATTGTAGTGAGCCGGTCCAGGGCTTGCCGGTCGCCTGCGCTCCAAGCGCGGAGCAGGCGCGTCACCTCATGTGTGGAGGGCGGCGACACAAAGCACCTCCCTACCAGTGGGCGAGGAACTGTTGACCACAACGGTACCAGACACACAGGGAGTTGTCAAACGTACTTTCTTTTTCTCGCTTTGCAGTTTTTGCCCGCGGTTCTCGCTCTTGTAAGTAAGAGGGGGAGTGGAGCCATGGCGGGGCCACCTAACACTGCATGTCCATCTGTTTGCAACATTCTGGGTACAGTGTCGAGTGATAAATTATCGCGACGGACTTTCTGTCCATCGCCGGGCGCGCGCTTATCTGCCGCTTACCTGGGAATTATACGCCGTGCATTGCAACCTCCGCGCATCTGCGCGAACGTGGTCGGCATAGAGAGGCGGCCAGGTGAGGTCCTACCTTGTGCCCGCAGACCGGCGGGGCCGCCGAGGGGTGCCGGAAGGATCTCACCGACCGCCGCAAGGAGAAACGTACGCAACGTGCCGGCTTAGCTCTGCAGTTAAGGAGAAAACAGCAACGAAACCGACGCCACACCCGGCGGGCACCAGGTGGTTGTTTGTCTCTGTGGCCCACCATGTGGAGCAGTAAATCGGGGTGGTAGCCACAGTCAATTCGCAAGTTGAATTGACCGTGGGTTCGTCATCAGGGGAAAGATAGCGCACCGTCAGAAAAGGCCCTGGCCGTGGTTCGCCGCTTCCCCGTTTCATTAACTCGCCGCGAGCGAGTCAATCGCCCTCGCGGCCCAAACCGCAAAAAGAGGAGAAACGCTATGAATAGATCAAATCTTAGTTGGAGGAGTTATTTTGGAAGCGCGCTGGTGCTGGGCGGCATTGTCCTGGTTCTAGCAATGCTGGGAGCTTCGCCTACCGGCACCAGGGCTCAGGAGAACCGCGGCCTCGTCGGGAGGACGCCAGGCGCCCTTCCCGCCACGGCTGCTGAGCGCCGCGGCCCTGAAGTGATCGCGCCGGAATCCGTGGTGTTCGGACGGTCTTACGGTGAGTGGTCGGCGGCCTGGTGGCAATGGGCATTCTCCATACCGGTGGCAAGTCACCCCCTCTTCGACAATGCCGATTGCAGCGTCGGCCAGTCGGGTCCGGTCTGGTTCTTAGGAGGAAAGTTTTGCGCAACGGGCCCTAACGCTCCGCCTTGCACTCCCGGTGCGGCGACGCGCTCCTGCGCGCTACCCCGCGGCATAGCAGTCTTCTTCCCCATCACCAACGTGGAGGACTCGGCTCCGGAAGAGCCTAATTTTGGTTGTGGCGACAGCCTGTCGCCACTCCTCGCCGGCACAATCGCTGAAATGCGCCAGTGCGCAGCATCCTTTGTGAACACGACCGGCTTGAGTGCCACGATTGATGGCTCCCCGGTTCCACATCTGAGGGAAAGATTTCGTGTGCAGTCGAGCGCCTTCGGCTTCACATTACCCGAGGACAACCTGCTTAACGCCATCGGAGAGGGGCCCTTTGCGCAAGGCACCTACTTTCCCTCGGTGGACGACGGATTTTATGTGATGCTCGCCCCGCTGCCAGCAGGGTCGCACGTTCTCCACATTCAAGCAGGCACCTCGCAGGACATTACGTACGATCTCGAAGTGAGCAAATGAAGCAACC
>JAIQGB010000272.1 GCA_020072905.1 Terriglobia bacterium
GCGCAGCGGCCTCTCCCAGAAAGCCTCTAAAGGCGATCTTCGTTCTCCCATGCAGTTGCTCCCGTAGGCTATCAGGAAATTGCTCGCGCTATCATGAATGCTACGGCTGCAGCTAGCCCACCTACGACCGTTGTTTGGATTGCACTACGGAGCGGTGGCGCGCCAGTAAAGCGGCCTTTGACGTAACCAAAAGCAGCCAGCGCGAAAAGAGTAATGATTACCGATATTTTAAGCGCTTTGCTGGCCGTCAAGAGAACAATGTACGGACCGAGCGGGATGAATCCGCCTGCGATGTAAGCTCCCGCAATCGTTGCTGCACTGATAAACGCCCGCTTGGGATCGGGTTTCTCAAGACCCAGCTCAAATCGCATCATGAAATCAATCCAGGCTTGTGGCCGCTTTCTTAATGCCTCCACAACGGGCGTGCTCTCTTCCGGCGTCAGACCGTAGGATTGGAAGACTTCGGTGACTTCGCTCGCTTCAATGTCGGGCTCCTCAGTGACTTCCGATTCTTCTCTTGCCCTCTCGCTGAAGTAGTGTTCCGCGTCACTCTTGGCGGCCAAATAACCGCCCAGTCCCATGGCGATCGAACCTGCAGCGATTTCTGCCAGGCCCGCGGTCACAATGATACTCGTTGTATTGATGGCGCCCGACAGACCTGCTGCTAGAGCGAAGGGAACTGTCAATCCATCTGACATTCCAATCACAACGTCTCGAACCGTTTCGGATCCAGTGAAATGACGCTCGATGTGTAGTGTTTGTGGCATCAGAGTTTGTCCAGTAATGTGGATTTGAGATTAGACGCTTTCTCAGCCTTGATTCGAGAAGGTCTTTCCCTGCGAACTCATGCCTCGCAGTTGGGTTGGGGACGGCACAGTTGTCACGGGTACGCGGGCTATCCTTATTTGTGGGTGGCGCCTCGCGCAAACAAATTGTACATCTTCTCGACGCATCCATAGCGAACTTCTCGATGGATGCATCACGCGCGGTGACAGCTTGCTTCTCCGGCAACGATATGGAAATGCTGCAGGACCAGAGAGCCATCTGGGAGCTAACCCTTCCTCCTCCGGCGTTAATGGCAAGCCAGCAGCAAGCTGTGTGTGCGATAACTGTCGAGAACGGCCCTTCGCACCACCTGACCTACAGAGAGAATGATAGACGCGGCAGGCCGTCGCGTTGCGTATGAAGCCGCCGATTCGGGCCTCCTGAGCCCGGAGTTGGCAGCGGGCATACGCCGAGTCAGAGGAGTTCGGCGGCTCGGTGTCCGTGTCGGGAACTGGCTAACCGTTGAACAGGGGAAGCGCCTTTTACAGAGTTCAGCCCGTGATAACCTCCGCGGCAAGAAGAATTACGCGATGCTGGCGATGCTCGTCGGATGTGGTGTCCGTTGCGGCGAACTGTTCAGTTTGAATCTGAACTCGATTCAGCTCCGCGAGGAACACTGGGTCATTGCGGACTTGATCGGAAAGGGAGGCCACATCCGTACGGTGCCGGTCCCGGTGTGGGTCAAAACGGCGGTTGATGCCTGGACGGAGGCCCGCGGAATCACAAAGGGACGGGTCTTTCGGGCCATCAACAAGGCCGGCAAGATCGGGGGTGACGGAATTGCCGCGAAGGTGCTCTGGGAGATTGTTAAAGAAGCAGCAACTCGGGCAGGGATAGAAAAGCTCGCCCCGCATGACCTGAGGCGCACGTGCGCCCGGCTCTGCCATCTCGCGGGCGGCGAACTGGATCAGATTCAATTCTTGCTCGGGCACGTTTCGATCCAGACCACTGAAACATACCTGAGTTGCAAACAGAAGCTTCAAAGCGCCGTCAACGACAAGATGGGAATTGAACCGGAGGGTGTCTGCTGATCGCGATGGGCTACGGGCCAAACGGGGCGGAATAAGCCGTCCCTTAGCGACTACCGAGGAGCCATTTCCTCGAACGCCGTATCTGGACAGCCGAACGCACTGACGGGGGAGCCGAATAGCTGCCCAGGAGGCGGCTGCTTAACCATTACGGGGGTTCCGTGCTGCGCATCGAGGGAAGGCGCCGGTTTTTACAAGTTTGCCGGGACGCGCGCCTTAGTGCCATGGGGAGCGGCTCTCACGTACTGTACGGGCCAGGGAACGGGATATCCCAGGGCGCGACCCGCCCGCAGCGGCCAGTAGGGATCACGCAAAAACTCTCGCGCGATGATGGCAACGTCTGCCTGGCCGGTGCGGATAATGTGGTCAGCCTGAGACGGAGCCGTGATCATTCCCACCGCACCAGTTAGGATTGCTGATTGGCGACGAATTCTTTCGGCGAAGGGTGTTTGATATCCCGGGCCGACGGGAATTTGGGCAGGCGGCACATTTCCGCCGGAGGAACAATCGACCAGGTCCACACCGGAATTTTTCAGGTGCTTGGCAAGCTCCACGGAATCGTCGAGGGTCCATCCACCTTCCACCCAATCGGTAGCCGAAATGCGCACGAATAAAGGCGCGCGCTCAGGCCACGATCCGCGAATCGCGGAAACCACCTCGAGCAGCAAGCGGATACGGTTCTGGAACGATCCACCGTACTCATCGGTGCGGTGATTGGCAAGTGGCGAAAGAAACTCAGAGATCAAATACCCGTGAGCCGCGTGAATCTCAATCACGCGGAATCCCGCTTCGAGGGCGCGGCCGGCTGCTTCGACGAATGCCCGGACAACTGTCTGAATTTCCTCCTGGGTCAGTGCCTGCGGCATCAGATAGCTACCGGCGAAGGGAATCGCGCTGGGTGCAACCACATTCTTCCAGCCGCCCGACTCTTCGGGCACGGCTCCATCCCCGTCCCAGGGACGATAGGTGCAGGCCTTCCGCCCGGCATGGGCCAATTGCATCCCGGCGACGCTGCCCTGGGAGTGAATGAACCGGGTAATGCGGGCGAGAAACTCAATATGGTCGTCGCTCCAGATTCCGAGATCTTCTGGACTTATCCGTCCTTCCGGTGTAACGGCTGTGGCTTCCGTCATAATCAAGCCCGCGCCCCCCACGGCCCGGCTCCCCAAGTGAACCAGATGCCAGTCATTCGCAAATCCGTCGATGCTGGAATACTCACACATCGGTGAAACGACGATGCGATTGGGAAGAGTTAGGTCTCGAATCGAGAGCGGATCGAACAGATTAGGCATGAGTTTTGCTCCTCGCTGGTCTTCTCTTATCAGGCAGGCGTCGTGCCCGCCCGGTCGGGACACGTTCTTTTTCCCGCGGCTTTAATCCCAGGCTGGGCCAAAGGGCGTCCACTTTCTTTTTCACTTCCGGGTCCCTCAAGATTTCATCGGGCCATTTGCGGGTGGCGTCGATGCCCATTTTGGAGTCGAAGTTGGGCAGGCGCGACGCGTCCGCCGAGGTCCGCGAGAGTGGGATGAGGCCTTCGCCCTCACCCCTTGTCCACCGGTCACTCCAGCTGATTGCCCAGGGGAAGAATTTGCCCTGTTTTTTGGGGAGGTGATTCCATGGGAAATCGTGAACGTGGAGGAAGCGGCCGGCGGCGCTCACGCTCAGGAGGATGCAAAGCTCCGCGTTCTTGACGTGTGCCGACTATCGCATTCTCGACTTCAGCTTGATCATCGCGCCATCCACAGCGAACCTGCCGTATCCGTGATGGTGGATGGTCTTCGGATCCTTTTGCGCCGGATCGGTCCAGGCCTTGAGCACTTCCAGGACGAAGAGATTGTACTTGTTGACGAGATGGGTATCGGCCACCTTGCATTCGAGATTGGCGAAACACTCGGCCACGAGAGGCGGCGCCACACGCTCGGCTGGCGCGGGCGTCAGACCGAATCTCTCGAACTTCTCCACGTCCCGGCCCGAGCAGTTGCCGACTTCCACGACTTTGGGCGCCAGTTCCAGCGCCGGAACGCCGATCACGCACTCTTTCGTCGCCCGCAATGCGACAAAGCTGTGATCGGCGCTGCTGACGACACAGGCAACCAGCGGCGGTTCGAACTCGACCATCATATGCCAGGACAGCGTCATGACGTTGGCACGGCCCTTGCGAGCGGTCGTCAGCAGGACCACCGGACCCGGTTCGAGCAACTGGTAGACTTTCGACAGAGGTAGATCTTTCATCATGGTCGCGGCTCCTGGACCCGATCTGCAATGATGGCCAAGCGTAATCCATTGTAGCTGCGCTCGTTGCCGTGCTGCGGCGTGTCGTTGTTCCCGAAACGGAACTTCGCAGCTCCCGAGTGATGCCGAGTGACTGCAACACGCCTCGCGCTCCACTTGGCCCGGGATTTCCCCCGGGCGGGGACCGTTAGTCTGATCCCGGCCGACTTGGCTGATACTGGCCGGGTTCGCCACAAGTTGGCCAGTCGGCGTATTGCGGTGGCCCAACTTCCGCGAGCGGGACTTCGGGGGATTTCACTTCGAAGAATAGGGCGTTCCCCAGGAGGAATCTAGCCGAACAGGCGCGATCATCCGTAACCGTATGGCGACTACTCGTTAATGATGCCAAGCCGCTAGGAGTCTGGTCCACTTTCAGAGCGCAGTCGCCCTTTTTCAGGGAAGGGCGTCTATCAGGAGATAAAGGGAAGGACTATTCTTCAGCCAGTGCGCAGTCACCTTTTCCCGGGAGCTGCAGCCATGCGGGCTTGCATCTCGCGAGTTAGGTGCGGCACGATCCCCACGATCCGCTCGATGAGCATCAACTGGCCCCGGTGGTGCATTTCATGTTCTTTGACCGAAAGGATCATTTCGAAACGGCTCTTTGATGTAGGGGTCGTCCCGGCACGCATCTCAACCCGCTCGCCCAGGAAACTCTCCGTAAGTCCTTCGAGCCAACCAGCCCATTTCTTGCCAGAGCTGTGAAGCATCTCCAGCGTCTGATCCTTGCTCCGCTGCACCTTTTCTTCCGCCACCAGGCGCTGCATCAGCGATGGAAAGTCAAACCCCTCAAGCGAAGATCGTCGTTCCTGGCCATGAACCTGGTATTGAAAACTGTACGCCAGCGAAATATGCGCCAACAACTCACCGACAGTGCGCGTGTTGGGGGCTGGTCGAAAACTGTATTTTTCTTCAGGGAGCTCCTGAGCAATCGTAACCGTGTTTTTCCGGACGGTGCGAAAACTTTCGGCTAACTCCTTGGCTCCGTAATAGTTCAAGCGATTTCTCCTTTCACCCAACGAGCTGTCTTGTTCAGATGACGAGATGCACCCGAAGTATAACACGCTGCCCTGCTGATTGGCGCCAGCGCCTGAAAGTCGGCTTACCATCATTTGGGCTTTGGAGCAGGACCGTGGGCGGGGAACCCGTTTTCCGGGCGCAACATCTGCTCCGTCGCACAAGAACTCGTTGGGGCCAGCAGCCCAGCCGATCACGGGACGATAGGCGTGCGTTTTCGCGTGCCTACTCGTCATAGACGCACAGTGCTTAGGGACCGCTCGCTGCCGCTGCTCGGGAAGTCTTTTCGGAAAACGGTCCCGCGAAGGTGAACCCGAGCGGTGCGAAAAGGTTGTGCTTTCGGCACTGCGGAAACGGCCTGAGACCACCAAGCGGAATGATGGACTTGGCGGTTCGTGATCTGGAGGGTTTCCGGCACAGCGGCCGGCGTTCAGGGAAGAGGACTCTCCCCCCTGGGCATAAAAGTAGGTTGATGCTTGTCCGCCGGATGAGTCTGACCTGGGCGGATCGATGCAGTTCAGCGAATCTTCTGACTTCTGACCTCCTGTAAACAAAGCGCCGGTTGAATACATATATATTCGGCGTCCCGCGTCGAAACTAGCCCTGACGCGTGTTCTGCAAGGTTTAGCAGAGCCAAGGACACGTTCATAGGGCTCCGTGATCGCTCCGGGGACATGGTCAAACTGAAACAGCAAGGCTCTCTGCGGTTGCCGCACGGGGGACCCACTCGGACGTCGAAGCGGTCAGCGCACCGCCAGACATCGGGATTCGTTGGACGGATGCCCTTTGTGGAACTTACCTAGAGGGAAGCGGATGGGTCACTGTGCCAGCCACAGCCCGACACAGATTTCCTCGGTTCTTCGACACCGGGCGTTCGCAACTTCCCCCTCTTTAGCTGCTTGCAGGGGCTTATCCTGAGCTTGCTAAGCCATTCTAAAGGTAATTACATAATACAGTGACATTAGCAAGCATTTCGTGTATACTCGGCGGAAGGGGCATCCAGCCGGAGTGAAACTTGATCGGGTGAAGTTAGAGCGGCGTCGGCTGCAGGCCGCGCGGCTCTTGCCGCAAGGCGTGTACGAGGCGGAAGTGGCGCGCCGGGTCGGGGTGCATCGCCAGTCGGTGAACCGC
>JAIQGB010000273.1 GCA_020072905.1 Terriglobia bacterium
CAGCGATCTTTGATGCGCTGGGCGGTGGGAAGATCTTGAGCGGCCGCACCACCGGCTTCGTGGAGAAGTTCAGCGTGGCGGGAAATGGCAATCTGCTCTCCGCTGGCAGCTTGTCCGGCACGCAGTTAGTCTCGACGGTGGCGGCGGGCACGGCGCCGCTGACGGTCGCGTCGACTACGGCAATAACTAACCTGAACGCCGACTTGCTAGATGGCAACCATGCGGCTTACTTCCTGGATACGATGAATGACTTAGGTGCGACACTCGAGTCCCTCATATTCACAAAGGTCTCCAAAGCGGGCGATATCATGACCGGGCCGCTCACGCTGCCCGCCAACGGCCTGGTGGCGGGGACCAATCAGCTTTCCCTGAACAACAACAATGTGGGAATTGGAGCCACGGCTGACTCGGGGATTGGGTTGTACGTTTATCGAGAGGGGACGGAAAACACTCCCAATTATGGCCTGCGCGTGATCAATGCCACGAACAACACGAGCGGCTCAGCGTACAAGTGGGGGGCAGAAATCCGCAACTTCGGCGACGTGGTTTATCACAACGAGGCCCTGGCGGTAACAAACATGACATCAACCTCACCACTGATGGTGTCCGCAAATACGGCCTCAACATCGGCTCGACCGGGAACTTTCCGGGCGGCGGCGGGGCGAGCACGGTCAATTATGGGCTGCACTCCTACGTCACCGGGGCCGACCTCAACTATCCCGGGGTGTTCATGGGGGGGAATGTCGGCATCGGGACTGACACGCCGCTCGACCCCCTGCAGGTTTTGGGCAACATCAGGGTGGGAACCTCAGGCACCAATGGCTGCGTAAAGCGCTTCGACGGCACTGCCATCGCCGGCGCGTGCTCCTCCGACGCGCGGCTCAAGACCGACGTGCAGCCTTTGCAACCGGTTCTGAACCAGCTCGCCCAGTTGACGCCCGTGCACTTTTCCTGGAAGGCCGACGAATTCCCGGAGATGCACTTCGGCCGGGAGCGCAGCTACGGCCTGATCGCCCAGGAAGTCGAGAAGCTCTTTCCTGAGATGGTCGGTCAAGACGAGCGCGGCTACAAGACGGTGGATTACACGCGCTTGCCGTTGCTGCTGCTCCAGGCGGTGCGCGAGCTGAAAGCCGAAAACGAGCTTCTGCAGCAAGTCGACCGCGAATTGAAGTCGGAAAACACGCGTTTGCGCGAACAGATGCAGTCACAGCTTCGGGCGCAGGCGGCGGAACTGGAGAATCTCAAGGCCGAACTCGCGGAGGGGCGCGCGGTCTTGCGAGCCGTCGAACGCCAACTGTCGGCGGCCGGGTTAGCCTCCCGCGTTCAACAAGCCTCCGACCGGCGTGCGGCCGCGCCACCTGCAGGCGGTGGCCGGTAGGCGCTCGCTGACCGAGTCCAAACCTGTCACGGGCGGGGGTTGCCGTAGCGGCCGCCTCTTCGGCGAGGCGCAAGAACAGCAAAGAGTCCGCGCGCTTGACTCTGGCTGACAAGTATCCTAGCCTATCGTTGTGAGGCCAGCGTGGAGTGATGGTCCGGGAGGGTGGGCGCTCCTTGGGCCGGAGAAGGCCCACTATATAGGATAAGGCCCAAAGGTACAATGTTTCGAGGAATGAGTGGGTTACGGATTTCAGTTGCTGACCAAAGCCAGGATGTTATTGATGGAAAATAGGTTGTCAAAAATCCGCCAAAAGCTAGGATCTCCCATATTATCAACGATTTGAAGCATGACCCCGCCGCCGAAAGGTAGACTCGTGAGTGGGGCATGCGTCGTGGAGAGGCGTCAGCCCGCTGTCCGCGTGCCACAAGTCCGCGCAGAGCCGCGCTCCGTCGCAGGGTCTCGGCGCGCCTTGACAAAGCAGCCGACAGCGCGCAGTTCGGCTTATGCGGACTCTGTGGCCTTTTGCCTTTATTGACTCTCGGGCTGACTTCAATCCCCTTTCGCCGCGTTCTTGATGTGCTTGGCGAGCTTCTCGATTTTCTCTGCCTTCTCCACAATACGAACCGAGAGGATGTTTTCGTTCGATTTGTCCAGCTCGTCCTGGAGGGAATCCACGAGGGAGGCCAGCTCTTGGGCGTCCTCTTTCATCTTTTCAAACTTTGACTTCAGGATGTCCTGGCGTTGTTTGTGGGTGATTTTGTCTTGAGGCGGCGCGGCATCATTCGGAGCGGGAACACGCTGGGCTGCCGGGGTGGCGGCTTGGGAGGTGATGCCTGCCTGCGGCAAGGCGGGGGTTGGCTCAGGAGCGGGCGAGGCCGCGCGCGCATGTGTCATGGTGGCGAGCAAGGAGAGCGCAAAGGCACAGTACAGCGCCTTGGTGCTGAGAAACCGCGCGAGAAAGTCGAAGCTCATTTCCATCCCCCTTTCACCCTTCCGACCACGCAAGACCATGCAAGGTGCCTTCCGGTATTCTATGCTTGTCACGCAGGTGGGACAACGCAGGGCGGCTGTGATGGCGAGGGAATTCCGACCAGTAGCATGACCTCCGGCTGCGCATTCCCAGCGTGAGGTCACCATCGGACACCATGAGGATTCATCAGGAGGGCCGCAGCGGGGGAAGATGGAGAGAGTGCGGATAGGTCTCTTACGCCGGCGGGGCGTCGTAGCGGACGCCATACACTTTTCGGTTGGTGCCTTCCACGAGGGTCTGACGGACGACGCGGGCGCGGACTTCGATGTTCTGGGCGGAGGGATTGTAGGGGCACATGACGAGGGGCCCCTCGCCGATGTGGTAGTCCCTTTCAGTAACGAAGCAGAATCCGCCCTTGGAGACATTCTCGGTCTTGGTGACTTCGACTCCGCCGTAATAGTCGCGGACCGACACGGGAAGCTGAAGGGAGACGCGGCGGTGTTTGCGCTGCTCGATCCCGCCGCCGCCGGCGGCGCGCGCTTCAGCGGCGGCTTCGGCAACCATCGCGGCCTCTTCGAGCGGGCCGGCCATCGCCACCAACTTCTCCGCGTAACCCCAGGGCGTGGCCAGTTCGCAGCCGGCGCAGGGTCGAGTGAGCAGGCCCGAAGTCTCGAGAACCTCAACTTCTACCAGGGACAGCCGCATCAACGCCACCGCATGGCAGCGGCGGCACTCGAGCAGCGCTTTCGATTCCGCGCCCTCTTCTTCCGAGGCGGGTGGGAACTGGATGCCCCAGATGTTGTCCTTCGCATCGAGGCATTCCACTCCCCATTCTCCGCCCTGATGGGAGATCGGCGCGATGGGGCCGACGACGCGAAACTCGGCCTCCCGGCGCCCTACGAGGTTGGTGAGCACGATGGTCTGCCCGGAGCGCAGCGGACGCGAGATTTGGATTCGGGCGCCGTGACGGTTCAGCGTGATCGTCCGGGCGTCGTCTTTGAAGGAGGCCCCCTTGGCGTCCGTCCCTTGCACAATTAAGGGGATGGTCAGCATGAGGCGGTCGGAACGCCGCTTCTCAGCACCCATGCGTTTTCTCCAGAACTCCGAGGGTCAAGAATCGCGACACAGTGTATGCCCAAGGCCCCTGGGTTGGCAACCTGTTCGGCGATGCTGGGACAGGATGCCTCCCATATTAACGGTTTGACTACGCTACCGCCGACTCTCCCAGACCGCTATAATGAGGAACCTCGGGTGCGGCTGCGGAATGCTGAGACCTTCACCGGAACCCCGCAGCCCTCTGGTCAGGACGGGAGCAGTCGGCACGGGAAACTGCCGAGGCGAGGCTGACTTGCCCCCGGGTGGATTTCGATGATACCGAGCACAGCGCGTCGCAGTGACCGCATCACTATTGAGCTTCCCGTCGTGGTTACCGGGTCGGATGCCCTGGGTTCCGGATTCCTCGAGCAGGGGATCACGGCAGTCATCGGTCGCCACGGGGCGAAGATCCTTCTGCAACGCAAACTGGTCCCGCACCAGGAAATCAACATCCGCTGTCTGACCACCAGCAAGGAGTCGGACGCGCGAATCATCGGCCAGGTGGGTGGCACCCTGGACGGATTTTTCTACTATGGCGTGGAGCTCCTCGATGCCGAGAACAATATCTGGGACGTCGAGTTTCCGCCCGTGGACGAGTCCGAGGTGGCCGTCGGACGCGTCCTCCTGGAGTGCATCCGCTGCCACAGCCGCGAGCTCGTTTACCTGCACGAAATCGAGGCGGAGGTCTTTGAGGTCAATCGCTCGCTTTCGCGCCACTGCAGGAAATGCTCCGACTTGAGCGTCTGGCGCGAGACCCACCTGAGGGCCGACGAAGAATTGCCGCAGGCGCCCTCGCAGCCGGCGGCCGCGCTGCCCCCGCCTCCCCCCAAGCGGACTCGCAACGACCGCAAGCATCTCCGGCTCGACCTGAAAGTGGAGGTCTGCGTCCGCCATCCGCAGTACGGAGAGGAGATCGTCGGGACCGTCAATGTTTCGCGGGGAGGTTTCCGTTTCAAGAGCCGGAAGAATTATGGAGAGGGGTGGGTGATTGAAGCTGCCTTACCGTACCAGCGTGGCGGCGCCAACATTTTCGCCGCCGCCAGGATCGTGTACGTCGGCCAAGACCCCTCCGAGGGTGTGAACGTCTACGGCGTCGCATACATTCCCAGCAAACAAGGCTGGCCGGGACGTTAAGGTCCTGCCGAATGCCTATCTGCGCGGCTCTTGCCGTCTCGGGATATCTGTGCCTGACGACCCTCGGTGACGCGCTGTACGTGTACTCCGATACCTGAGGAGAAAACTTGATGGCGAAAGAGCCGGCTGAACTTAAGGCGTCGTTGCAAGGCATTGTGGGGTTCGGCGTCACGCCTTTCCACGAGGACTTTTGCATCAATTTCGAGGCCCTGCGCGAGAACGCCGCCCATCTTGTCGAACACTGCGAAGTCATCGTGGCGCTGGGCAACAATGGAGAGATTTTCTCGCTTTCACCCGATGAGCAGAAGCAAGTGGCGCGGGCGGTCGTCGAGGAGGCGCGCGGAAGGAAACCGGTTCTGGTGGGAGTGGGGTTCTCGCTGCCGGTCAGCCGTGAGCTGGCGCAGGCGGCGGAAGCTTGCGGCGCGGAGGGGATCCTCATTTTGCCCCCCCACCACACGAACGCCGGCGACGACGGCCTTTTCGAATACTACCGCGGCGTGGCCGAAGCCACGCGCCTCGGGGTCGTGCTTTTCCAGACCCCCGCCCTGAACTTCAGTCCTGCCTTGCTGCGGCGGCTGGCGGAGGTGCCCAACATCGTCGGCCTCAAGGACGAGCACGGCGACATGAAGCAATTCGTCCGGCAGTGGCACGCCGCGGGCGACCGCCTCAAACTGATGTGCGGGGTCGGCGAGATCCTGGCGCCCAGTTACTTTGCGCTGGGCGTGGAGGTTTTTACGAGCGGCATCGTCAACTTCATGCCTGCGACGTCACGCAAAATTCTGCGGCTTCTGCGTGCGCGGCAGTTTGAGGCTGCGGCGCGAGTCGTTGAGGAGGAAACGCTTGCCATCTTTGACCTGCGCGGCAAGCGCCCGGGTTACGTGACGGTGGTCATCAAGGAGGCCATGAATCTTTGCGGAATGAACGCCGGTCCGTCGCGCCCGCCTTTGGCGCCGCTTGCGGAGGCCGATCGTGCAGAGCTCCAGTGCATCCTTTCTCGCCTGGGGCTCTTGAAGGGACTATAAAGCTCGCTCGCAAGGTCCCGAACCTACATGACGAATCGAATGAGGCCGCCGTCCACCTGCAGGGTCGCGCCGGTAATATATGACGCGGCGTCGGACAGGAGGAACGCTGCGGCGCGCGCAAACTCGTCCGGCGTCCCGTAGCGCCCGATCGGAATTACCGCCGCCGCGCGCCGTTGCTGCTCTTCCAGAGAAATCCCCACGCGCCGGCTGTTGGCTTCATCGAGCTCACGCAGGCGGTCGGTGGCGATCTTTCCGGGGATGAGATGATTCACGCGAATGCCCTGGGCGGCAAGCTCATGCGCGAGCGTCTTGGCCAGGGCCGTGACGGACGGGCGCAGAACGTTGGAGAGCGCGAGGTTCAAGATCGGTTCTTTCACCGAAGAAGAAGTGAGAAGCAGGATGCTACCTCCCTTCCGTTCCTTCATGGAAGGCACCACGGCCCGCACCATGCGCAGCGCGCTGAGCACGAGCAACTCGAAAGCGTTCTGCCACGCTGCGTCATCGAAGGCTTCGATGGGCCCAGCGGGGGGCCCGCCCGAATTGGTGACCAGAAGGTCGATACCGCCGGACATCGACGACCTGATCAGGCGCTACGAAGCCGGGGAAGCGGCCCGACAGCTCGCGAAGGAACGCGGC
>JAIQGB010000274.1 GCA_020072905.1 Terriglobia bacterium
TGCTGAAGCATGATTTCCGAAACCCAGATGGCATAAGGGTCTTTCCGCTTTCGCCAGGGCAGGACGCGCGCCCGCCGCGTCTCACTACACCGCGGCGTGAGTTTGGGTTAAGATGGAGACAAGCGCCGGGAAAGCTGGGAGTTCAAGGGACGGAGTCATGGCTGTGCCGCATTCCGCAGGGACGTTGAGGAGGGACGGCAGGCGCTCGTTCGCGCCCGGGTTCGCAGCGGCCTGGGGGCTGGCGCTGCTTTTGCTGGCGACATCAAGCGGCGCGCAGAATCCCTCACCGGCTCCCGTTTCCCCGCCGGGGGAAGCGAAGCAGACCAGTTCGACCGCGGCGCGGGAAGAAACTCCGCCCTCAGCCGCGAGCCGGGTACGCGTGCATGTGGAAGTCGTCAACGTGCCGGTGACGGTCGTCGACAAACGCGGCCGGCCGGTGATTGATCTCAATAAGGAAGACTTTGAGGTCTTTGAAGACGGCGTCCTTCAGACCATCCGCTACTTCAGCCGGGAAGTCCGCCAGCCCTTGCGGATTGGCCTGATCCTCGATACCTCGAACAGCGCGCGCCGGGCGCTGCAATTTGAGAAGGACGCGGCGAGCGAGTTTGTCTTCAACATGCTCCAGGGGCGGAGCAGCAAGAACCAGATCTTCCTCCAGACTTACGACGCCACCAGTTCGATCATTCAGGACTTTACCAACGACCCCGAGATGCTCAATGAGAAGATTCGAGCCCTCAAGGCCGGCGGCGGCAAAGCCCTTTACGACGCGATCTTTTTTGCCTGCAAAGAGAAGATGCTGAACGCCGGTCCGCCGGAGAACAACCGCCGCGTCCTGGTGTTGGTGAGCGATGGCCGGGACGTGCAGAGCGAGCGCACCCTGGAAGAAGCGCTCTCCATGGCGCGCCGGGCAGAAACACTCATCTACACCCTCGGGTATACGGCCTATGGGTTCGACAACCCCGGCGACAAGACGCTGGACGAGATCTCCGCGGCGACGGGCGGTGCGTCGTTCTTTCCGCTCGAAGAAAGTCCGGGTGCGGACCTCGGCACGGGCTACCTTTCGCACGGTCAGATCGGAGATACCTCCCAGAACAAGGGGCTAGGGGCAGAGACGGGGATCTACTCCGCTACGCGCCTGATGCAGCTTGCCGATTCGCTCGATGCCATCGGGCGCGAATTGAACGAGCAGTACAGCATCGGCTACACTCCCCGGAACAACAAAATCGACGGCACGTTCCGCACCATCCGCGTCGAAGCCCGCCGGAAGGGGCTGACCCTCCGCGCCAAGCCCGGCTATTTCGCCGCCAACGAGTAACGCACGCTTGCGCGTTCCCTCTCCCTTATCCTCATGGACAGAGCTTGGCGCTCATGTCCTCATCCCGCCCGCATCGTTGATGAAGACTCGTGGCCAGCCAAAGCCGTCCGCTCTGCGTCGGACGTTGCGGCGCGGGCGGGAAGCGGAGACAGGCAAGCTCACGCCCTCCGAAAGGCTGCGCCTGGCCATGGAGCTTTCGGATTTCTGTCGAAAGCTGGCCGCCCAAGGTCGGTCGCGGCATGCTCAGCGAAGCTCTCCGAAAAGTCGTCCCCGTTCTGGAAGGACTTGAGATTCCTTACGCACTGATTGGTGGCTTGGCGCTTGGAGTGCATAACGTCATCCGCGCAACGGAGGATGTCGATCTGCTTGTCCAGCGAAGTCCAGCCGAGATGCAGGAACTCGCTCGGGAGTTCAGGGCCAAAGGTATGCGAGCAGTTTCCAGAAAGGGAGCTGCCGACGACCCGCTGATCGGGGTGGTGGTTTTGGAGGTTCCCATAAGAGACGGTAAGGTCACTTGCGACCTGATCTTGCCCTCGTCGGGTTGGCAGTTCGAGGCCATTCGTGAATCGGAGGTCGTCAATTTCGAGGGCCTCTCCCTCCGGGTTGCCCGCCGCAAAGACCTTTTCCTGCTCAAGCTATTCGCGGCAAGTCCCCAAGATCTGCTCGACGCGGCCGACCTGCTCCGCCAACAAGCCCCGAACGGACGGCGCGCGTGGAAAGCGAGAGCCGCGCAGTTGCGACTCAGCGCGGAATATGCGCGCTGCCTGAAATTCATGAAATAGACCGCGCAGGCCCGCGCGTAGCCAGTCATCCGCTAAAATTGAGATAGTTTTGCCCTCGCGTGCGGATTCGTAGCACGCCATCAGAGTCTTCACATTCCCCCTCGCCGGTCCCTGGCTTCGTCCTTGCTACTTTGTCCTTCTGATTTCATCCTTTATACTTCTTGTCGTCGAGAACATCCAAATTCATGCGGAGTCGCAACATGGCGGACCTTTCTAGTTTGATTGCCAGCCTGCGCAACGCTCGCGCGGTCGATCTCAGCCAGACGCTCGAAGAGCACATGCCTTCCTATCCCACGCACTCGAAGTATTTCCACGATCTGTGGGGTTCCTACTGGCACGGCGGCCGGTCGCTCACCTATCAGCTCGTCATGAACGAGCACAACGGCACGCACGTGGACGCTCCCGCCCACTTCATCAGCGATGCGAAGCCGCACGCGCATGTCACCATCGAAAACGTTCCGCTCACCCGGCTGATCGGCCGGGGCGTGCGGATGGTGTGCCGGGAGTTTAAGGAGGGGGATTACGTCTCGAAGGCCTTCCTTGCGGACTGGGAGGGAAAGCACGGCGCGCTTCAGGGGGGCGATATCGTGGTCTTCGATTTCGGCTGGGCGGCGCACTGGGCGCTGCGCCCGAACGAGAAGCGATATCTCACCGACTGGCCCGGTGTGAGCATGGAAGCGGCGGAATTCTTGCTGGAAAAGCAGGTTGCCGCCATCGGGGTGGATACACTTTCTCCCGATCCGCCCGCGGCGTTGGCTTCGAAACCGATTCACCCCGTGGTGCTCGAGAGGCAGATGCTCATCATCGAGAACCTCTGCAACCTCGATGCGCTCCCCGATTTCTTCCTGTTTCTGGCGCTGCCGCTCAAGATTCGCGGCGGCTCGGGCTCGCCGATACGTGCCATCGCGGTTATCTAGCGGCGGGCACTGGGAGGATGACGCGTGAAAACCCACCGGCGGATATCGTTCCTGGTCGCGGCAATTCTCCTCATCCTCGCGCCCGCGGCGCTCGCCCAAGAGCAGCCCGCGAAGTGGTCGCGCGACTGGGCGGCAGAGTTCCGCCAGAACCTGCAGCAGGGCATCCTGCAGTTCTGGATTGACCACGGCATCGACCGCGAGCACGGCGGCATGATCGGCTGGCTCGACCGGCAGGGGAAGCCCATTCCCCCCGGCACCAAGTCTCTGGTCGAGCAGGCACAAATGGTCTGGACCTTCGCGGCAGCCTATCGCCAGTTTCCCCAACCCGCTTACAAAGATGCCGCCACGCACGCCCTCAAGTTTCTGCGCGAGAAGATGTCGGACGCGAGGTACGGCGGATTCTACTGGCTCGCGGACAGGGATGGCCGGCTGATGGACGTGAAGAAGCACCTCTACGGCCAGAGCTTCGCGATCGCTGCCCTCGCCGAGTACGCGCGGGCCTTCAATGATCCCAGGGCGCGCAAGGAAGCGCTGGCGCTCTTTCGGCTCATCGACAGCAAGGGGCACGACGATGTGAACGGCGGCTACCACGAGGCTTTCATGTTGACTTGGCTGCCGCTCCCCGACGATGCCACGCTCGGCGCGCGTGGCCGCAAATCCACGGACGGGCACCTCCACCTGCTCGAGTCGTTCACCACGCTGTACCTTGCCACTCAGGATGCGAAGGTGCGGGCGCGCGTCGAGGAGTTGCTCGATATCTGCCTGAACAAGATCGTGGACGCCGACCAGGGTTACGCGCGCATCTATTTCACCGACGATTGGAAGCCCGCGGATTCCGAGACCAGCTCTTATGGCGACGATATCGAGCTGAGCTGGCTGCTTACTGAAGCCGCTGAAGCCCTCGGCCGCGGGGACGACCCGAAGGTGAAGAAAGTCTCACTGGCGCTCGTCGACCACACCTTGCGGGACGGTTTCGACCGCAAGCGCGGCGGAGTTTGGAAAGAGGGCCCCGCCCAGGGCCCCGCCCGGAGCAAGCGCCTGCTCTGGTGGGTCCAGGCGGAAGCCACGGTCGGGCTGCTCAACGCCTTTCAATTGACCGGGAAAGAGGAATACCGCCAGCGGTTCGAGCAGCAGGCGGGCTACACGCTCGATGACTTCGCCGACCGCCAATATGGAGAGTGGTACAACACCCTTGAACCCGATGGCCGCATCACCGGCGAGAAAGCCAACGAATCGAAGGCGGCCTACCACGCCGCCCAGGCCTGCCTGGAAGTCATCCGGCGGCTGAGCCAGAAGTGACGACCAAGCCGGCTCCGCCACCCTCACAGTGGCGATTGTGTGACGCTCCGCTTCGTCAGAAGGCTCGTCGAGGCTAATCCCTTGACGCGCGCAGGAGTTATAATCCTCGCTGTTGGGGAGGGAATCGTATGGGATTGGATGCAGTCGAGATAGTCCTTGCGGTGGAAGAGAAGTTTGGAATCGCGATTCCAGACGAAGTCGCGGAGAAAATCGCCACCCCCGGAGAGATGACGGACTATGTTTTTCACAAGATTCAGCATCCGGACGCGTCAAGCTGTCTGAGCCAGCGTGCTTTTCACTTGTTGCGACGAGCGTGGATGGTCAATCTTCAAACACCTCGCAATTTGTTCTGCCTCGATACGGGAGTTGATCACATCGTGCCTCGCGAAAATCGAAGGCACTTGTGGGCAGATTTGGGGCGCCAAGTTGGAGCCGTGAGTTGGCCCGCCCTGCAGCGCTCCGAAGTACTGGTCGCTGGATTGTGCATTGTGACGATTGCGACATTCGTGGCGATGTACCTGTTGGGCGCGCATGCGTTGGGGTGGGGATCGGGTTTGCCAGTTCTAGTGGCTGTGGGTAGCTGCGCCCTCCTTGGTTGGGGGGTGACTGTGGCAACCAGACCTCTCAAGACAGCCATACCTTCACGGTTCAGGGATATAAGGGATCTTGTGGAGTACATGGTTGCCCGGAATCCCCAAATCGCGAAAACCGACGAGAAGAAATGGACAAGGGGAGAGGTTTGGTGCATCGTGCGCGAGATAGTTATAGAGCAGACGGGGGTTCACGATTTCACTGAGAAATCGCATTTCGTAAAAGACATCGGTATCAATTAGTTCCGGCCTGCGCGGGCGAGGTATGCACGGCGCTCATTGCGCTGCGTGCGAACAACGGGGCTAGGTCGGCTCGGGCTTGCGTGAAGGAGCGTGTTCGAGTTGGTCGGCGGCTTTGATCAAGACCCTGAGTGCTTGGTTCACGGACTCGGAGTCGTGAAACACTGCGGCCACGTCGGGATCAAGCAGGACAACGTTCGTTCCCTTGGCGTACTCTTTGTAATACTTGCCGCGAACACCCCCTCGGAGATCGTATTCAGGCCTCATCTCGTCTTTGTCGACACGGTCATTTTCCGGATTCATACTGATTCCTTTCTGCCGGCGCCGCCTCCCGTGCGGTGATTATTGTGTCGCTCCCCGCGTTGCGGCGTTAGGATGCTGGGAAAGTGGTTTATTGCGTGGCAACTACCAGCTCGCCATCTTCGACGCGCATGCCCGTGATGCCTTCGGGGACGTCCATGTGCATATCGATGCGGCTCTGGAGCAAAGAAACCGGCACCGGAAGACTCCCGATGCGGACTTCCGAAGGGACGAGGCGCACGGAGTGCTTGGCAAAATCGAGATTCCCACCGACCGTCACGTAAACGTCCCGGCCTTTCACCTTCATGGCGAGGAGGGCGACGAGCTTGTCGCCTTCCAAGTGAACCCTGGCGCCCTGCAAGCCTGCGGCGCCGGCGGGCGGCGGATGGTCCTTGAGGCCCTCCTCGATCTGCGAATTGATTTCCGCTTCGGTCAGGTGAATCTCCCCCGCGAATCCCTGCTCGTGGGCGAGAGTGAGCTGAGCGACCTTGTCCGTGAAAGACCTCGTCGCCTCGGGAGTGGGATCAGCCGAGAGGAACGCAGGCTTGCGCAGCAGCAGCCAGAGGGAGAGGAGGCTCGTGAGCAGCGTTGCGGCCGCGACGTAGCGGATGATTTTGCGGACCATGGCAGGACTCTATCGCAGGACTTACTTGAGCACCGACTTGTTAGGGTCGATCCGCAGCCAGAGAATTGCGCCGATGAACAGAATGACACCCGAAACGACAATCGACACGTCCCACCGATGGAGTCGCTGCACCAGAAAGCCGGTCGCCGTCGGGTAAACAAAGCCGGCCAGGTTGCCCCACATGTTCATGCAACCGGAGACCGTCCCGGAAAGTTCGTGGCCGACGTCCATGCAAACCGCCCAGCACGAGGCGAGGGCCATGTCGGCAAAGAAAGACGCCATGGCGATTGTCACGACGGAGCTCAGGGGGTCCTTGATCGCAACGCTGAGCAAAAGGCACATCGCCCCCAGGGAGAATCCCGCGAAGCCAATGTAGCGTCGGTTCTTCAGATTCCCGGTTCGTTTGACGAGGTAATCGGTGAGAAATCCGCCCAGGGCGCAACCCACGGCGCCAAAGGCCAGCGGCATGCCTCCAAAGGCCATCGAGACCCCGCGCGACTTGAGGTAGGTCGGCATCCAGGTGATATAGAAGTACCAGCCGTAGGACATGCAGAAGTACATCCACATGATGGCCCAGAGATTGCCGCTGCGCAGCAGAATCCCCCAAGGAACGCGCACGCGCTCGCTCTGATCTCGAGAGATTTGACCGGCGCGGATGATTGCCAGTTCGGCCGCATTGACCTTTTTCTTTTCGTGGGGATGGTCGCGAAACCAGAACCAGAAGAAGGCGGCCCAGACGAAACCCAGTGCCCCGAAAACCGCGAACGTCTCGCGCCAACCCATGTAGCCCAGCATGATCACGACCAGGAGGGGCGAGACCGCTCCCCCGGCACGCGCGAATGTCCACATCATTCCCGTGGAGAGTCCGCGCTCGCTGGCCGGCATCCAGCGGGAAAAGACTTTGGCGGAGTTCGGGTACATCCCTGCTTCCCCTGCACCAAAGAGGAACCGCACCGCAATCAGATTCCAGATGCGGGTCACCAAGCCGGTAAGCGCTGTGAACGCCGACCACCACAGCACAATCCGCGTAATGACCTTGCGGGGTCCAATGCGGTCGCCCAGCCATCCGCCTGGAACTTCAAAAAGCGCGTAGGCGACGGCGAAGGCGCTAAACGCCAGGCCCATTTCCACGGGAGTCAGGCCGAGGTCGGTGGTGATGTAGGGCGCGCTTGTGGAGATGCAGACGCGGTCGAAGTAGGTGATGATGGAGAGCGAACAGATCCAGGCCAGCACCTGGAAGCGGACTTGAGTGGGGCGCAGGGCAGCGGCGTCTGCCCTCACCGCCGTGCGCTCGATCGTCGGTTGGACTTCGCTCATACCGACTCTTCTGATTCTCTGCGTCCGCGCCGCGAAGTGCTTTCAGTCCTCCACCCAGCGGCAGCGAGCGTCGTCTGCGGTGAGTTGCGCGAGGACCTTGGCGACGACGGAATCCAGCTCTTTC
>JAIQGB010000275.1 GCA_020072905.1 Terriglobia bacterium
AGCGGAAGGCCTGGGGCGTCTGCGCCAGCACGATGCGCTCGCGCGGGATGGTGCCGAGGATGATCTGCCGCTCGATCTGCTTGACGGTGTCGACGCTGGGAATGCCCAGGATGGCTGCGCCGTCTTTGCGCGCCGCCTCGACCACCCGCCGGATCATTTCCAATTCGATGAAGGGCCGCACGGCATCGTGCACGACGACGATTTCCGTTCCCGGCGGGGCCTCCGCCAGGGCGCGAGCTACGGTTTCCTGGCGCGTGGCGCCGCCGGCAACGAGTTGCACGGACTGGGAGAAATGTTCGCGAGCCACGTCCGCGTCCACGCGTTCCATGTCGTCCGGCCGGAGAGCGAGAATGACGTCATGAACGGCCTCCGAGGCGGCGAACTTGCGCAGCGTGTGAATGAAGATCGGGATTCCCTCGAGGGAGAGAAACTGCTTGGGCGTGCCCCCACCCATGCGCACACCCAACCCTGCCGCCGGGATGATGGCGAGAACGCTCATAAGCAAGTCCAAAGTTGAAAGTCGAGAGTCGAGAGTCTGAAAACCACCAAAGCAAGCCGTATTGCTTGTTCGCCCGCCTTTCCTTCAGCCTTCAGACTTCATCCTTCACGCTTTCATTGGTGCATCGCCTCGACGCGCTGCCGGTCGTCGTATTTTCCGAAGATCATCTTCCCCGCGGTGGTCTGGAGAACGCTGGTCACGGAAATGTCGATGGTTTTGGAGATCATCTTCTTGGCGTTGTCCACCACCACCATGGTTCCGTCGTCGAGGTAGGCCACCCCCTGGTTGTATTCCTTGCCTTCTTTCAGGATGAAGACGCGCATGATCTCACCCGGAAGCACGACCGGCTTCAGGGCGTTGGCGAGCTCGTTGACGTTCAGCACCGGCAGGCCTTGGAGTTGCGCCACCTTGTTCAGGTTGAAGTCGTTGGTGACGATCTTCCCTTCGTAGAGCCGGGCCAGCTCGATGAGTTTCATATCCACGTCGCGCACCGCGGGGAAGTCATCCTCGACGATCTGCACGTGGATGGTGGCCATCTTCTGCATGCGTTGCAGGATGTCGAGACCCCGCCGGCCGCGGTTGCGCTTCAGCGAGTCGGAGGAATCGGCGATGAGTTGCAGCTCGCGCAGGACGAACTGCGCGACGATGAGGATGCCGTCCACAAAGCCCGTCTCGCAAATGTCCGCGATTCGGCCGTCGATAATGACGCTGGTGTCGAGGATTTTGTAATTCTTCTTCGGCTGGCGCTCGCCGCTGAAGAGGCCGCCCAGCGCCGACAGGTTGAGCAGGTCACCCTTGTTGGCGCCCAGAATCAGTCCCACATAGGCCATGAGCAGCAGCAGGGTCACCTGGAAGAACGAAAGCACGCTCCTGTCGATGGACGTCAGGTTGAGCAGGTGGCTCATCATCAACGCGCCCAGAATTCCCAGGATGGATCCCACCGCGGCGCCAATCAGTCGCTTCAGGCTGGCCTGCTCCAGCCGTATCTCGAAGAAGACGAAAAACATTCCCAGCCCGGCTCCTAACAAAGCCGCCGGCCATGAAGACAGATGAAAAGGCTGCAAGTGATACGACGCAGAACTGAGAACGAGCACAAAAACGGCTCGAATTGCCCACAATTCCCAGGGCATTGTCTTCCACCTCCAATCTAGGGGCTTGTATGTTCATTAGTAATCAGGTCCCCCGCCCCCCTGGGCGGAGGACACTTCGCGACTGAGTATAGCACTGCACCTTACAGGGTCAAAACGGGCTCCCGCTCGAGGGTCTCACTTTCCGAAGATGGCTCTTTCTAGTGGCGCGCTCGGGATTTGATGACGATGGGGGTGCCCAGGAATCCGAACCGTTCCCGGATGCGGTTCGCGAGAAAACGCTCGAACGAGAAATGGAACTTGCCGGGACGGTTGCTGAAGGCGATAAACGTGGGCGGCGCCACGCCCGCCTGCGTCAGATAGTAGAGCCGGACAGGCCTTCCGGCTGGGGAGGTCGCGCGGGCGAAGTCCACCTCTGCGAGGAACCGATTCATCTCCGCGGTGCCGACGCGCCGGCGCCGGGCGGCGGCGACCTCGACGATGGTGGTGAGGAGCTTGTCCAGCCGCTGCCCGCGCAGAGCCGAAACAAAGACGAGTGGCGCGTAGTCGAGATACTTCATCCGCTGGCGGATTTCGTGTTCGTATTCCTGGGTGGTGGTGGGGCCCTTCCGCACGGTGTCCCATTTGTTGACGACGATGATCACCGAGCGATGGCTCTCGTGGGCGTAGCCGCCGATGTGAGTATCGAGCGCCGTCACGCCCTCCGTCGCGTCGAGGATGAGCAGCGCCACGTCGGCGCGCTCCAGGTGCCTGCGGGCCTGAATGACGCTCAGTTTTTCCGCCAGCAGTTTGGTTTTCCCCTTGCGCCGGATGCCCGCCGTGTCCACGAAGCGGAAGCGCCGGCCATCGCGTTCGAGCTCGGCGTCCACGGCGTCGCGCGTGGTGCCGGGCAGCGGCGTGACGATCGAGCGCTCCTCGTTGAGCAGGCAATTGAGGAGGGTCGATTTCCCCACGTTCGGCCGGCCGATGATGGCGACGTGGATGGGTTCGCCGGGGGCGGCAAAGTGCTCATCGTCGCCCTGTGCCGTGGCACCAGCTTCATCGCTTCGGCGGTCAGAGACCGCCGCTACAGTGGCGGGGATATCCACTGTGACGTGCGCGAGCAGATCGTCCACGCCCAGCCCGTGCTCGGCGGAGAGAGGGAAAAGGTTCGCGATTCCCAGGCGATGAAACTCCGCGGCGAGCGGCGAATGCTGGGCGGTGTCAATCTTGTTGACGGCGAGAGAGAGCGGTCGCCCGGTCTTCCTCAGCAGCGCCGCCAGTTCTTCATCGAGCGGCACGATGCCCTGGCGGGCGTCGACAACCAGGACCAGATGTGCCGCCTCTTCGATGGCCACGCGCGCCTGGCGGAAAATCTCGGTGGGGATCAGTTCCTGCTCGGCGGGAATCATCCCGCCCGTATCCACGACTTCGAACTCTTTTCCCATCCACTCCGCGGGCGCGTAGAGGCGGTCGCGCGTCATCCCGGGCTCGTTGCCCACCAGCGCGCGCCGCCGCCCGCAAATCCGGTTGAACAGTGTGGATTTGCCCACGTTTGGACGGCCGAGAATCACGATGCGGGGAAGCGGCATATCTGTGGTCAAAATCAAGAAGTCAGAAGCCAGGAGTCAGAAGTCAGAATGCCAGCGCCGCGGCGCCGCGATCCGGAATTTCAAATCTGCAAGGGCTTTCCAACTGGGGCGTGGGAGAGAACCGAACACAACACTCCCTGGCCTCCCTCTCCCCGTATGGTATTCTTGCATATCCGGAGCCGCGACGAATCAACTCTGAGCATTCGGTCGACGAATGACCAAAGCGGAGTCTCCGCCGAGGGCGCGCCGGGACCGTGCGGTACTACCGGATTCTTCTCGACCGGCGCGATGAGGGATTGACGTCAACTGTGAACTGGCGACTTTAGACGGCATTGTTCCTTTTGCTTTTTGAATCATGGGAAGCACCAGCACGAAACCGGCAGAGAAGCCACCGCTCGAGCATATCTTCGGCCCGCACGGCTGGCTGGCGCGGCATCATCCCAACTACGAGTATCGCCGCGGGCAGCTGGAGATGGCGGAGGCCGTCGAGGCAGCACTGGGAAATCGCCACCACCTCATCGTCGAGGCGGGCACGGGCACCGGAAAGACGTTGGCCTATCTCGTGCCCATCCTCCGCAGCGGCCAGCGCGTCGTCATCTCGACGGGAACCAAAAATCTCCAGGAGCAGGTATTCTTTAAGGATATTCCGTTCCTCAAAAAGCTCTTTCCGGAGATCCGCGCCACGCTGATGAAGGGCCGGCAGAATTATCTCTGTCGGCAGAAGCTCTACGACCTCGAGAAACAGCCCGTGCTGAGCGGCATGGAGGAAGTGGATCTCTATGCGCAGATCCGCGCGTGGGAGAAGCGCACCGAGACTGGCGACCGGGCGGAAGTCGCCAACCTGCCGGATGCGAGCGAACTCTGGTCACGCATCGACGCGCGGAGCGAATCCTGCACGGGGCAGAAGTGCCAGCAATTCGAGAAGTGCTTCATCACCTGGATGCACCAGCGCGCCGCCGAGTCCGACATCATCATTGTCAACCATTACCTTTTCTTCGCGGACCTCGCCTTGCGGCAGATGGAATTTGCGAGCCTGCTGCCCGACTACACGGCCCTCGTGATGGACGAGGCGCACCAGATTGAAGACGTGGCGACGCAATACTTCGGCTTGCAGGTCTCCAACTATCGCGTTGAGGAACTGGCGCGCGATACGGAAGCCACCCTGCGAGTGAAGAGCATCCGGAGCGCGGAATCCTTGGCCGCGGTGGCGGAGATGCGCCGCCGGGCCGAGCAGTTTTTCGAGCTCTTTCCCGCCCGGGAAGGCCGGACGGCATTCGACAATCGCGACAAGCTGCTGGAAGCCAACCCGGGGACGTATTCGTCCCTGCTCAACGCTTTCGTGCGCCTGGAGACAGAGCTCCTGCGGCTCAAGGACCGCCCGGAGGAGATCAACAACCTGGCGCGGCGCGCGGAGGAGCTGCGCAAGGGATTCGAGTTCGTCCTGGAAAGCAAAGAGCGCAATTTTGTTTTCTGGTGGGAGCGGCGCGGGCGCGGCGTTTTTCTGGAAGCCTCGCCAATCGATGTCTCCGCGCTCCTGCGCGCGCGGCTCTTCGAGAAGATGGATACCGTCGTGCTCACCTCGGCCACCCTCGCCGTGGGCGGAACGTTCGATTTTCTGAAGCGGCGCCTGGGCCTTCAGTCCGGGAAAGAGAAGATCGTCGATTCGCATTTTGATTTCGCGCGCCAGGCTCTGCTCTACACGCCGCTGCACCTTCCCGACCCGCGCCAGCCGGATTTTGCCCGGATGGCGGCGGAAGAAGTCGTGCAAATCCTCAAGGCCACGCGCGGCCGCGCCTTTGTGCTTTTCACCTCCCACCAGCAGATGCGCGACGTTCACGAGCGCGTCCGGCGCCGCCTGCGCTATCCGCTGCTCTTGCAGGGGACCGCGCCGCGCACCGCGCTGCTCGACCGCTTCCGCTCCACTCCGCACGCGGTGCTCTTCGCGACCAGCTCCTTCTGGCAGGGCGTGGACGTGCAGGGCCAGCAGTTGAGCGCGGTGATCATCGACCGCCTGCCTTTCGCCGTCCCCAGTGACCCCGTCGTCGCGGCGCGCATCCGCATGATCAACGAAGACGGCGGCAACGCTTTTGCGGAATACCAGACGCCCGAGGCGGTCATCGCGCTCAAGCAGGGATTCGGCCGACTGATCCGCAGCGAGGCGGATCGCGGCGTGCTGGCCATTCTCGACCACCGCATCGTTCGCATGCCTTACGGGCGTGCCTTCTTCGACAGCCTGCCCGGCTACCGGCGCACCGAGCGGCTGGAAGATGTGAAGGCCTTTATGCGAGAATGCTAGCTTCGTGGCCAGTTCGGAGCGGTTGGGCGGACACCAAGGGCGACGGATAAAGGACAACAGAATGTTCGAGATTTCCGCGGAGTATTCATTCGCTGCTGGCCACGCGCTGCGCGGCTACAAGGGCAAGTGCGAGAACGTGCACGGGCACAACTACAAAGTGCGGGTCATTGTGGCCGGAGAGCAACTCAACTCTATCGGCCTGCTGATGGACTTCGTGGACCTTCGCGCCGCCCTCAAAAGCACTGCGGAGCGGCTCGATCACCGCTTCATGAACGACCTCGAGCCCTTCGACATCTTGAACCCGTCGGCCGAAAATCTGGCCAAGTATTTCTGCGACAGCCTTGAACCGCAGCTTCAACAGCACGGAGCGCGCCTTCGCGCCGTCACGGTTTGGGAGACCGACACGACCTCGGCGACGTACTTCCCACACAGCCACTCTCGATAGCGTCCTGCCAGAAGGGCAAAAACAATTTTGAGGATTTCAAAACGCGCGGGGCCGTCCCTAAAGACGGCGGACAAAAGCAACTGTTCTTTCCGGCCCTGCTACCAGGTCCAGAAGGCCACGGCGGGATGAACGTCCACGTGGTGTTGCTGGGAGCAGGTACCGGCTTTGCAGTAGTAGGTGTCTTCGCACCAACGGCAGCGGACGAGTTGCTCCTTTTCCCGAACTGCGCCGCAGATGGCGCAGGCTTCCAGAAGTTCGGCGACCACGTGCCGGGAATAAGTTCTCCAGTTATCCATCACTTCA
>JAIQGB010000276.1 GCA_020072905.1 Terriglobia bacterium
AAGCGTCCCCGGGCGGGACTCACGGCCTGCAGAGTCTCTGTGGGGCCGGGAAGACGGTGTTTCCCGGGAGGCGTGGGTGAATTCGCCGGCGAGCGTCTCCTCCAGAGCGGGGCGACGGAAGGGCCGACGCCGGTCGGGCTCGGCAGGACAGCGCTCCCGTTGGGTAAGACATTCGTTAATGATAAGGGTTCGACACGCCGATAACTGAGCAAGCCGAGATGCTCAGAGTCAGCCCACCGTGGGTCTGCCGACGCAGTCCGCGGGCGGTAAGGTTTGGCGTGGGGCCCTAACTGGGCGCCGGACACAGGAGTTATATAGTGAGGATAGTCCACAGTCAGTAATCTGTTGCCCGATACATTCTCCCCGGGGTTGACAAATGCCCCTGGAGGCAGGCAAAATGCGCGGGGGGATAATTGCCTGGAATTTTAAGCCAGGACCTTCGCTCAGCTTGCTAGACTTTCGAGAGCCTCCGTTGGGACCCTGGCCGCTCGCCCTCCGCAGGGGGCGAAAGCGGGTGGCGTTCCAAGCCAGCGGTGCCTTGACGAAACGGCAGGGGCTGGTTCCATTGAACGGACGAATTGCATTGTAGCCTATGACACTAGTTACTGTCAAGCAAAAAATCGCGAAGCGAGGCCGAAGATCATGAGTGCGTTGAATACCGCGAAGATTATCCGCCGGGTCCGCCACAGACTGGAGGTCAGCCAGGAAGGTCTGTCGCGCCTCCTCAACGCCACCAAGGGTGCCATCCAGCATTGGGAGCGGGGCCGGAACAACCCGGACTTGGCTCGCCTGCTGGCCCTGCGACAGCTCTGTCCTCCCGGAGCGGAGCGCAAAGAGCTGGAGGCCCTGATCCGGCAGGTGCAGGCTGAGGTGGCGCCCCTTCCTTCGGGCGGGCCATCGTTGCCGAAAGGGGACGCCGGCGGCAAGGGAGTCCCCCTTCCGCCCTTGCGCCCCAATGAGAACCTGGTGCTGCTGCGCCGCGAGAATGCGCGGTTCCGACGCCAGGTGGACAAGCTCCAGGCGACCATCGAGCGCAAGAACGAGAAGTTGCGCATCCTCGAGGATCTGGCCACGGAGCTGCAACGCGAGGTTGCGCAATTGCGGGCCGGCGGGGTCGCCAAGACCTCCGGCCCGCCCAACGCCTCGTCCACGGCTCCCTGACCCGAGCCGACGGCGATGGCCTAGCTGCCTCGAATGCGGACCGCCCGGATGGAAACCACCAGGGGCGGGGAAACTGTCGCCGGGCTCTCGACCAGCATCTTCAGAAAGGCGATGGCCTGTTCGAGCCGAGGCTTGGCTTCCGGCTGGCTCCGAATCTCCAGCAGCAGTCCAAAGGCTTGGCGGACCAACGCTTCTACCGAGGGTGTGGTTCGACTCATTCCGCAGGGCCTCCTTTCCCCCAAGAATTGCCAGTAGCCTAGCCTTGCACACCTCGTCCCTGCAATTTCCGGCTGGCGAGGGTAGAGCACAGGGCGAGGGTAAGCCCGCCAACGACGGTTTTGCACTTTCCAGCCGCTGCCTGAATGTGCTCGAAGACGAGGAGGTTCCAGTGAGCGGGACGAGTGGGCACGGAGGCCAAGTGCCTGGGCGGGGGGAATGGAGGAAGGGGCGGAGGCAGGTGTCGCGTGGGTTGGGGGGGAGGAGCCCGAGCCTACGAGCGTAGGTTGCGCACGCTGGCGGCCGGGAAGCCGGTGCAGGCTCCGTCAGGGGGCGTGATGTCTGGGAGCGGACAGGTCTCCCTTGCGGGCTTCCATCGTAGCCGGCAGCGCGCGACGGAGGAGTACCGAATACGACTTACATCGTGACGGTGATGGGGGCCTTCAGCGTAAAGTCGAGCTTGGTCTCGGGTGGAATCTGGATTTGCTGCCCTTTGGTGCCGGCCTGGACGGCGGTCCCCGCGCCGGCGCCGACGGCGGCGCCGATGGCTGCGCCCTTTCCCCTGCCGGCGATGGCGCCGATCAGACCTCCCAGCGCTGCGCCCCCGCCGATGGTTTCAGCGGTGCGCTTACCGCGCGAGGCGCCGGCCTTTTCCACGGCGGTGCTCTCCACGGCATAAGTCTGGGCGCCGATGGCCAGGCCAACCAGCTCGACCTGCAATTGCGATTGTCCCGTCATCCGGCCGGCGCTCTTGGCCTGCACTAAGCGCACGCGCGCGTCAGCCCCCTTGCGGATCACAATGTGGTCTTCGACGACCACCGGTGCGTCCACACTCGCCGCAAACTCTTGTCCGGGTCGGCTCTGGGCGGAATCGATGCCGTCAATGATGCGGACCGTGATGGTCGACCCTGCCGGAATCGTCACCTCCGCCGGCTGGCGGACATGAGGCTGCGGCGCGGGTTCGGCAGCGGCCATCGGTGTCGGCTGGGCGGATGTCGTCGGAGCCGGCGCAGCCTCGGCTTGCTGGGCCGGCTCCGCAGCACGGTTGGAGGACGAGGCGCGCTCAGAGCGCCGCGCTGGCTTCGCCCGCTCGGGGCGCGCCGATTCAGGAGGAGTCGGTTCCGGTTGAGCAGCGGCCAGGGGCTCCGCAGACGCCGGGCCGATCGTCAACTGGTTCTGCACCTGCTTCACACCCTTGGCCTGCGAGGCCATGCGTTCCACAGCGGCCTTCTCAAGGTCGGTCGAGACCGTGCCCGTCAGCGTCACCACGCCACCCGCGGAGGACACGTGGATATCGCGCGTCTTCAGCACGGAATCCGCAAAGAGTTTCCCCTGGATGTCGGAGGTAATCGCCTGGTCGTCCGGCGTCTGCAGCGTCTGAAGATAGCTGCATCCACCGAACAGCAGCGTAGCGCTCAACAAAGCAAGGACAAGCGAGATTTGGAATCTGCGCATTGTGGCCCCCCTCAGCGATCCTAGAGACACGAGTCTCCCTCGTTTCGATTCACGTCCAACGGCGAAAGGATGCACACCACCTTCCACCATTCTAAACCCAAACAGGGCAGACTGGAAGCTCCGGATTCGTTGGTACTTACCTTTCTCTTCGAATTTCCGGTGCCGCATTCCAAGCGTGTTAAAATGACACGGTTTGGCAGGTTCTTGCGGGCCGTGGGCCGCCGGCGATTTTGACAGGCTCTGGCCTTGGAACCCGCCTAAATCGGCTGTGGCCGGATACTGTGCGCAACATTTCGCTGAGCGTCGTCATCCCGGTTTACAATGAGGCGGAAAACGTCGACCCGCTGGTAGAGCGCTTGCAGTCCGCCCTCGCCACTTGGCAGGAGGATTGGGAGGTCGTCTTCGTCGACGACGGCAGCACGGACCCCACGCTCGAATTGCTCAAGCGGGCCCAACAGCGCGTCCCGCAGATGCGCATCGCGCACTTCCGCCGCAACCTGGGACAGACCGCGGCGATCGCGGCAGGGTTTCGTCTGGCGCAGGGAAACGCTATCGTCACTCTCGACGGCGACTTGCAAAACGATCCGGCGGAAATCCCTCGCCTCGTCGCAATGCTCAAAGATTGGGACTGCGTGTGTGGGATTCGCGTGCGTCGCCGGGACGGCTGGTGGAAGCGGATCACCTCGCGCATCGGCAACGGCTTCCGAAACTGGGCGACGCGCGACAGCATCGTGGATACCGGCTGCACGCTGAAAGCTTTTCGCCGCGGGCCGCTCGAGCGGTTCGAGCTTTACAAGGGAATGCACCGCTTCCTGCCCACTCTGCTCAAGATGCGCGGCTGTCGCGTCACCCAGGTTCCCGTTAGTCACCATCCCCGCCTGCACGGTAAGACCAAGTACGGCACGTGGGGGCGGATGGTCAAGGGGCTGGCCGACGTCTGGGCGGTGCGCTGGATGAAGAAAAACGTCATCAACTTTCAGAACGACCTCGAAGTATTCGAGCCTGCGGGCGCCGCGCCATCCCGCCAGGCCGTCAAAGAGCGTGCGGCGGTCTAAGCCCTGAACGCTTCCATCTGGTTGCTTTTGGATATCAACCCCCAACCGAATTCGCCGGTCGCGACCCACCGGGCCTTCCCCGTGCGCCCCTTTTTGCTTCTGTTGCTGGTGGCGGCGCTGGCGTTCTTCGCTGGTCTTGGATGGTTGCCTTTGCTCGAGCCCGATGAGGGCCGCAACGCCGAGGTCGCGCGGGAGATGCTGGTTTCCGGTGACCTACTTACTCCTCACTTCGATACCCTCACTTACCTCGACAAGCCCGCCGTCTTTTTCTGGCTGGTGGCAGGCTCGTTCCGCCTGTGGGGCGTCCATGAGTGGGCGGCGCGGATGCCCTCCGCGCTCCTGGCGCTCGGCACCATGCTCCTCACCTGGTTCCTGGGGCGCCGGGTGTTCGGGGATTCGGCAGGCCTGCGCGCGGGAATTATCCTTGCTACGACGCCGCTCGCTATCGCTTACTCGCGCCTGGTGATCTTCGACATGACGCTGGCGTTCCTGGTCACAGCGGCACTGGTGTGTTTCTGGTGCGCCCGGGAAAGCGGTTTCAAACGCGCCTGGCTGGAAGTCGCGATGTTCGCGGCGATGGGCGTGGCGACGATCACCAAGGGGCCCGTGGGTTTTCTTCTTCCCCTCCTGACCGTGTTGGCGTTTGCGGCGGCGCGCGGCGAAATGAGGGAACTGAAGCGCCTCCGCTGGGGCGGGGGGATTGTCGCCTTCCTGGCCGTGGCGCTGCCCTGGTTTATCGCCGTCTCCGTGCGCAACCCCGACTTCCCGCGCTATGCGCTGTGGGAGGAGAGCCTGCAGCGATTCGCGACCGCCAGCACTCGCCGGAGTGGCAACTTCTTCTATTACTTTCCGATCTTCCTTCTGGGTTTCTTTCCTTGGAGCTTCTTCCTGGTGGCGGCGGGATGGTCGCGACGAAGACTGTGGCGAACCCTGCGCGACGAAAGATCGGCGCCCGTGGTCTTTGCGCTGGCCTGGGCCGTCGTGGTCTTCATCTTCTTCTCGATTTCACACTCCAAGCTCCCGGGATACTTTTTGCCCGCCGCCGTCCCGCTCAGCATTCTCACGGCGAAGGCCTGGGAGGAGACGGCGGGGCAGGACGCTCAGACGCCGCCCGGCTGGCTGCGGGCGGGTTTTGTTGCCCTGATCCTTTTGGGCGTGGTCGTCGCGGCGCTTCCTCAGGTCTTCCGAGCCCCGTCGGTCGAGATCGCCTTGACGGAAAAAATCCCTCCCGCGGTCGTAGCGCTGATGAAGCCATCGCTGTTCTACTCGGGATTGATCCTCATAGCTCTGGGCCTGGTTGGCCGGCGTGTGGCCGCGCGCCGCGGGAGAACGTCCGCCCTCGTTTCCTTCGGCATCCTGGCTTTAACCGTGCCCCTGCTGCTGATTCGCTGGGTGGCTCCCCTGCGCGCTTACTGTGCAGGCGCCTCCAGCCGCCAGTTGGCCGAGACCCTGTTGCGCAGCCCCGAGAAGGATTTGCCCCTTTACGGCTTTTATTGTTTTCGCACCAGCCTGGCTTTCTATTTGCGTCGCCCGGTGGGGCTGGTGACCCGGGACGGAAGCGAGCTGACGAGTAATTACATCTCGCGGCATTTGTCAGAACTGCGCGGCCGTGCGCCTTCGGCATCACCGGGGCCGGGGCAGCTCGACCCACTGCTCATCGATGGTAAGGACTTGCGCACACGGGCACTCGATGCGTCGCGGCCCATGCTGGGAGTATTCCGTCTGGAGAATCCCGGCGGGAGAAGAAGGCGGGAAAAGTTACAGGTGACAGGGGGCAAGTGACAGGTTATAGGTTACAGGTTACAGGGAACAGGCTAACACGGCCGATGCTCGTTCGCGCTCGTTGCCCTTCTGTAACCTGTTCCCTTCGCTTATGTGCGGAATTTGCGGATTAATGAATCTGGCGCTTGAGCCGGTGGCGCATCGCGAGCGCATCGACGCCATGTCGGCCCGCCTCGTGCATCGCGGGCCCGACAGCGATGGGAAGTTCGGGCTTCCGCACTTGGCGCTCGCCATCCGCCGCTTGAGCATCATCGACCTCGAGACCGGCAACCAGCCGCTCTTTAACGAGACGGGCGAGGTCGCGCTGGTCTTCAACGGCGAGATCTACAACTACCGGGAAATCCGCGAAGGGCTGCTCAGGCGCGGGCATTGCTTTCGAACCCGCTCGGACGGCGAGGTCATCGCGCACCTTTACGAAGAGCAAGGTCCGGATTTCGTCTGCGAGTTGAACGGCATGTTCGCCATCGCGCTGTGGGACGCCGGCGCCAAGCGCCTGGTTCTGGCCCGCGACCGCGCGGGCGAGAAGCCGCTCTATTACTGGCGCGGGAACCAGACACTCGTTTTCGGTTCGGAAATCAAGGCCCTCTTCGAGTATCCCGGGCTCAGCCGCGCGATCGATCCCGACGGGCTCTCGCAATACTTCTTCTACGGTTACATTCCCGCGCCGCGCAGCATCTATGCGGAAATCCAGAAGCTTCCTGCCGCGCACCGCATGGTCGTGGAGCGCGGAGAATTGCGCATCGAACCCTACTGGCACCTCCAGGAACATCTCCGCGGGCCGGGGCGCCCGCGCGTCACCGCTCAACAAGAAGGCGAGATGGTCGAAGAGTTGCGCGTCAAGCTGCGCGAGGCGGCCATTTCGCGCCTCGTCAGCGACGTTCCGCTGGGCGTCTTCCTGAGCGGCGGGGTGGATTCCTCGACCCTGGTCGCGACGATGAGCGAGCTAACGCCGGGCAACGTGAACACTTTCTCGGTGGCGTTTCCCGAGAAAACCTTCAACGAGGAACCTTACGCCAATCTGGTTGCGCGGCATTTCCGGACGCGGCACCACGTGCTGACCGCCGATGAAGCGACGCTGCGCGAGGCGCTGGACATCCTTGCCGGCCACCTCGACGAACCGGTCGCCGATCCCGCGGTGATTCCGACCTATCTGCTCTCCCGCTTTGCGCGCGCCGAAATCAAGGTGGCGCTGAGCGGGGAGGGCAGTGACGAACTCTTCGGCGGCTACCCGACTTACATAGGCGCGCGCCTCGCCGAGTATTACCTGCGCCTCCCGCGCTTCTTGCGGCGGCAATTCTTTGATCGGCTGAAGCGATTTCTGCCCGTCTCCTCGACCGCCGTTCCGAAGGGACTTTTCCTCCGGCGCTTCCTCACTCACGCGGAGCGCGATCCGGCCGAGCGCCATCACATCTGGTTTGGCATGTTTTCTCCCGCCGAGCTCGACCAGCTCTTCACGCCGGAATGGAAGGGGCCGCAGCCGCCCTCGAGTGTGATCTTCGATCCGCTTCCACGAGTGCTGGAAGGGGCGCGTTTCGACGACGCGGTGGCCGAGATGCTCTATCTCGATTTTCGGATGTACCTTGAAGATAACCTGCTCGTGAAAATCGATCGCGCCAGCATGGCGTGCTCGCTGGAGTTGCGGACTCCTTTTCTGGATCACCGTCTCATCGAATTCGCGGCGGGCCTGCCTTCCGAGCTCCGCGTGCGCCGGTTTAACCTGAAATACATCATGAAGAAGGCGGTCGAAAAATGGCTGCCGCACGAAATCGTCTACCGGCAGAAGCGCGGATTTTCCGTGCCCATCGCGAGCTGGATGAAACGCGGCCTGAAGCCGCTCCTCGACGAGACGCTCGGCGAGGAAAGGCTGAAGCGGGACGGCCTGTTCGACGCCGCCTTCGTCCGTCGCCTGCTCAACGAGCATTGGAGCGGCCGCGCCGACCACCGGAAAACCCTCTGGACGCTGCTCAGCTTTCAACTCTGGTACGACCGGTGGGGGAAGGGAAAGAACTAGGCTCAAGGAGTCAGAAGTCAGAAGCCAGAAGTCAGAAGTCAGAAGGCGGAAGGCAGAAGGCGGAAGGCAGAAGGAAGCAACGATTGGGCGCGTGCCCGCGATTCTCCTGCGCGCTGCGGAGTGGATTCCGCTGACAACACAACCTAGCTTTGAAATATCAAATCTCAAATCTCCGATGAAACCGAAGCCGCAACGGCACCAACCAATAGAACAATTTCCGCCGCCAGCGGGCCGCGAGGCGTTCACGGCCAAGGAGTGGGCGGTCATCCACAAATACCGCACCCCCCGCCAGGTTCAACAGTTCCTCCGCGCTCTTCCCTACAATTGGGAGAAAAAGGGCGAGACGCTGCGAACTTTTCGTGGCGTCGTGCGGCGCTGGCAGGCGCATTGTCTGGAGGCGGCTTTAACGGCAGCGACGATTATGGAGCAGCACGGCTATCCGCCGCTGCTGCTCGACATCGAGTCGCGGGATCAGCTCGACCACGTTCTCTTTCTCTTCCGGCGCCGCGGGCGCTACGGCACGGTCGCACGCTCGCGGGATGCCGGCCTGCATGGCCGGAAGCCTGTCTTTCGCACCTTGCGCCAACTCGTGCGGAGTTACGTGGACCCTTACGTGGATGGCTCAGGCCGTGTTATGGCGTATGGCGTCTTCGACCTGCGAAGGCTCAAGCGCTGCGATTGGCGGCTCTCGCGTGGCAACGTCCGGGCCGTGGAGCGCGCCCTCATCAAAATGCCCCACAAGAAGCTTCAAACCTCCGACCGGCGGTATCGAGCCGTCCTGCGCCAATTCCGCGCCTTCAAGAAAAAGTACCCCGGCCGGCCGGTGACGTTTTACTCGAATCGGCACCAGTGGCTATGAAGAAGAAAGCAGGATCAAGGATCAAGGATTAAGGATCAAGGAGCCAGCACCAACGACCAAGGGCAAGAACCGAAGGAGGGAACGAGCGATGAAGGGGCATGAGGACTTGAGGGTCTGGCAAAAGGCAATGGATCTGGTGATATCGATCTACCGTCTTACGAAATCCTTTCCTAAGAGCGAACTTTATGGATTAACAAGTCAGATGCAGCGCGCCGCGGTCTCCGTCCCCTCGAATATCGCTGAGGGCCATGCGTTAAAACAAACGCAGGCCTACTGTCGGCATTTGGCGATCGCCGGAGGTTCGCTCGCTGAATTACAGACCCAACTTCAGATCGCAGATCGGCTGGGATATTTAGGTCCCGAGTTCAAACCGGTCCTCGAGGACGCTCGCGAGGTGGGCCGAATGTTGGCAGGTCTTCGTCGCAGCCTGCAACTCTAAGTGCAGGTGCCGTTCCTTGCCCCTTGAACCTTAATCATTGATCCTTGATCCGTGATCCGTAATCCGTGATCCTTAATCCTTGATCCTTAATCCTTGCTCCTCCCCCTCAGTATTCCGTTACTTTCCCCCCCCGCCCGTCCAGATCGATTCGCATGATCCACTCGCAGTTCACGCGGTGTGCGTCAAAGAACTTTTCGAGGGTCGGCTGGTCGGATGCTTCGACCTCAGTGAGCATGCGGCCGCCGAGCTGGCTGGCCACGAGGCGGCTGATCTTCACCTCGGTCGCGGCCATGAGCTGTTGCATCAGTTCTCGCAGCGCCTGCTTGGTCAAGCAGGCGGTGGTGTGTGCGCAGAAATACAGGGGCATAATTCCTCTCCGAGTCAGGGCTGCGATCTGGCATTCAGGATCAGAAGCCGTCGAAGTTTCAGGCGCAGGGCGATAGGTCGAGCTCTCGACGCTTAGTCCCGAACCCCCAATCCCGGTCTTATAATATCAACGGAGGTGCGCCATGCGCTTCGAAGAGTTTTCCTTCGGCTCGATCCGGATCGACGGCGTCGCCTACGAGTGCGATGTGGTGATTGACCGCGGCGAAATTCGCAAGCGCAAGAAGAAACCCTCCAAGCCCTACCGCGAGGCCTTCGGGCACACTCCCCTTTCCGGCGACGAGAAGATTCCCTGGAGGTGCCGCCGGCTGGTGATCGGGACGGGCGCGCACGGCGCCCTGCCGGTGATGAAGGAAGTGAAGGCCGAGGCGGAAAGAAGAAAGATCGAGCTGCTCATTCTGCCCACGGCGCGGGCGATCGAGATCCTCCGGGACGATCCCGCTGAGACCAACGCCATTCTGCACATCACCTGTTGATCTGCTGATCGAGGGCGGAGACGAGGAGCGCAGCCTTCTGAGCGAGGTTGAGAGCGCGCTGCAGGTCGCCGTCGGCCAGCGCGCGCTCGGACTGAGCGAGAAACATTCGCGCGTCTTCAAACGTCTTCCGATCGCCGGCGGAGAGATTCCGCCGTTCCAGTGGCCCTGCCCGCCGTCGAAGGTCTTGCTGGAGGCCGACGATCTGCTGGCGGAGCGCGACCTGCTGCGCAGGCGCTTCGCGCGCCTCGAGGGCAGGGACTTCCGTCGAAGCCGGCTCCTCGGGCCCAGGGGCAATGTCGGTCGGGGACGTCGATGTGTCGCTCCGCTGGGGACGCGGCCTGCGCCGGATCGGCTTGGGCGACGGAGCCTCGGTGGCTGGGGTTGGTTCGATTGCCTCTTCGGGCGGCTGGGGTTCCTCGATCACCAGCGCTCCGCTGTCTCCGCTCGGTGCGGGAGTCGCGGCGGGCGGAGGGGCGGGCACGTAGACGACACGCGATGCCGTCGGCCGCTTCTGGCAACCCCAGATCAGCAGCGCCAACCCACACACCGAATAGAGCCGCACCCGGAACATGCTGATGACGATTGTAGCATCCCTGCAGCCGGGTGTGCGTAAAGCAGACGTCACCCCGCTGCTGCGCTCGGCGAGAGGATCTGGCGCTGGCTACGGGCGGCGCGCAGGAGATTCGTTCCTCTGCGGCCGGGGAAGGGACGCGGGAGCGTCCGGAGCGAGATTTTTACTTTTTCCTGGGCCAGAGTTGCAGGACGATTCCGGCCGACAGCCGGAAATTGTCCTGCCGCAAGTCGAGGTAAGGAGTGACGACGTACTCCGCCTGGATGACGCGGATGGCGATCTTATCGTGGATCTTGACGTCCAGCCCGCCGCCGAAGGCAGCGGCGAAGTCCGTCGTGGGTTGGGAGATTCCCAGGTAACCGCGGCTCGCGCGCATACCTCCGAGCAGGACCTGCGCGAAGGGCGTGAAGGACGAGTTCTTGCGATAGGAGAAGCGCGGGCCGAACATGAAGGTGTGGTCGTTCACGTTGAGGCCCGCTTCGTGACCGTAATGACCGCTAAAGTCGGCGACGCCCCCCAGCCAGTCATTCAGGTTTTCGTTAACCGAAAAGTTCCAGCCTTTCTGATTGAGGTCGGCGCCTCCCACGTCCGCCCGCAGATAGGAGAAACCGCCGAAGACCTCCACCTGCGGCGTCTGCGCCATCGCCGGCAGGGCCAGGAACAGCATCAGCGCCAAAATCCACATCAACTTCCGCATTGATTTTGCCTCCTCGTGCTCGCGAACATTTTCCGGTCGCAGGCTGAAGCTTCTTTTGCCGGGTGGCGGCCGCTGGCCAGCGCCTTGGCGTTACGCCATGAATCGCTTGCCGCCCTGGTGCCGTCGGCTCTCCCTCGCGCATCCCGAATCAGTTCACCGTCAGCGAAACCGTGGTGGTCTTGCTCGCCGTGCCGGACACGCCGGTGATCGTCAGAGTGTAGCTTCCCGCCGGGGTTCCGCGCGGCACACCGACTTCGCCACCGCCGGCGCACGCCGACCAGAGCAGGACAAAGAGCATCAACACTCCCAGGACCAGCAGGGCTCGCCGGCGGCCCGACAGAATTACAGATGCCATCAGCAGCAATGAGAGTATCCACGGCAGCCAGCGCACCCCGTCTGCGGGGAGATGAATGGTCGGGCCGGAGGCAGGCGGCGCCAGCGTACGAAGGGTGGTGCTTACGCTCAGCGTCGCGGCGGATGGGTTCGTCCCGTCCAGTGTCACTGATAAAGGCGAAACTGAGCAAGTGGGCGACGGACTGGCCGCGGCGGTGTACACGCAGACCACGGACGTGGAG
>JAIQGB010000277.1 GCA_020072905.1 Terriglobia bacterium
GTTCAACTCGAAGGAGATCTGAATGGATCGTCAAGCGGCGTGGGACCTGCTCTGCGAATACACGAAGAACGAAAACCTGAGGAAGCACGCGTTGGCTGTCGAAGCGTGCGTCGCGGCGTACGCGCGCAAGTTCGGCGACGACGAGAGCAAGTGGAGTGTCGTGGCATTGATTCACGACTTTGATTACGAGATGTATCCGAACGCTCCCGACCATCCCCTGAAGGGCAGCGAGATCCTCAAGGAGAAAGGCTACCCTGAAGAAGTCCGCCGCGCAATTTTGGGCCACGCGGATTACACGGGCGTACCGCGCGACACGCAGATGGCCAAGGTGCTGTTTGCGTGCGACGAATTGGCCGGCTTCATCACCGCCTGCGCGCTCGTTCGGCCCGACCGCCTCGCCACGCTCGAGGCCAAGTCCGTCCGCAAGCGCATGAAGGACAAAGCGTTCGCGCGCTCGGTGAGCCGGGAGGACATCATCAAAGGCGCAGAGGAACTTGGCATCCCGCTCGACGAGCACATTACGTTCTGCCTCCAGGCCATGCGGGGTATTGCGGAGAGGCCGGGGCTCGCTCCCATCGAACCCCCGCCCGCGGCGTCTTAGCCACGTTTGGGCGCGCGCATGCCGAGCGATGCTTCGCTCGGGGGGACGCGATCCAAAATGCATTGGGGGAGGAAGATTTGATGGCAAAGACTAAACGCAGTGCGAAGACCCGGCCGAAGACCAAACCACCCAAGTCTGCTTCCAGGCGCGAGCGCGCACAGGCTGGAGACGATGGGGCGCTGCGTGAGCACCTTCTCTACCTGCTTCGGGGCGGGGGAGCACATCTTGACTTCGAGAAGGCGATTGCAGACCTTCCTGCCGAACTGCGCGGCGCGAAGCCGACAGGACTGCCGTTCACGGCCTGGGGGCTGCTCGAGCACATGCGCATCGCGCAATGGGACATTCTCGAGTTCAGCCGCGACGCCAAGCACGTCTCTCCCCAGTGGCCAACCGGCTACTGGCCCGAAGGCGATGCCCCACCGGAAGACGCTGCTTGGGACAGAAGTGTGAAGGCGTTCCGAGCCGGCCTGAAGGCCATGCAGGATTTGGTCAAGAACCCGAAGACGGACCTCTTCACGCGCCTCCCGCACGGGGAAGGGCAGACCACCCTTCGCGAAGCGCTGCTCGTGGCCGACCACAATGCCTACCACCTCGGCCAATTCGTGCTCGTGCGGCGGCTTCTCGGCGCGTGGCCTGAAGAGTAGGCCTCGCGCCATTGGGAAGGCGTCCCCGCAATCCTTAGAGCGACACTTTTTGAAGGTAGGTTGGAAGGGCGACGTCCCAGCGCAATTGGGCTGAGATTCTCTGCCCCAGGGCCTCGGCGGCGGGCGGCTCACCGTGCACCAGAAAGGTGCGGCGCGGTGCCTTGTGGAACCGGCCCAGCCAGCCGAGGATCTCGCCATAATCGGCGTGCGCGCTCAGGTTCTCCAGAGTCTCAATCCGCGCGCGAATGCGCACTTCGCGGCCGTGCATTTTGATGGACTCCGCCCCTGACTGGATGCTCCGGCCGCGGGTTCCCGCGCCTTGAAATCCCACGAAAAGCACCGTGTTGCGATGATCGGGCAGGCAGCGTTCCAGGTGGTGGAGCACTCGTCCACCCGTCGCCATGCCGCTGGCCGAAATGATAATCATCGGATAGTGCGCGGTGTTGAGCGCAATCGACTGATCCCGGGTGCGATCGAAGTGCACGTCGGGTGGGGAAAAGGGCTTGAGGCCGCGGGATTCGACCGCCTGCGTCTCCAGGTCATGCTCTTCTTTGTGGCGAAGATAAATGTCGGTGGCGTCGATGCCCATGGGGCTGTCGACATGTACGGGCAGGGAATGCAGCTTACCATCCTCAATAAGTTCGCGAAGCAGGTAAAGCAATTCCTGCGTGCGCCCGACAGCGAAAGAAGGAATCACCACGGTGCCGCCACGCCCCGCCGTGCTCTCAATGATGCTCACCAGATGCGCGCGGAAGTCGCCCTGCGGGTGGAGGCGGTTGCCGTACGTGGATTCGACCAGCAAGTAGTCGGCGCCGTCGGGCACGACGGGTTCATAGAGGATCAACTGGGGAAAGCGGCCCAGATCCCCGGAGAAAAGAACCCTGTGCGCGCTGCCGTTGTCGCGAGCGGTCACCTCTATCATCCGCGCCCCTAGGATGTGTCCGGCGCGGTAGAAGCGCAGCGTGTAGTGCGGAGAAAGCTCGAGGGTCTCGGTGTCATCGATCGCCCGAAAGGACTCCAGCGACTTCACGGCTTCTTCATAGGTGTAAAGCGGCAGCGCCGGCTTGTGCTTGCTGAAGCCTTTGAAATTGGCGTATTCCGCGTCTTCTTCCTGCAGGTGCCCGGAATCCGGCAGGATCAGGCGGGCCAGTTCAACCGTCGCCGCCGAGGCAAGAATTTGGCCGCGGAAGCCGTCCTTGATGAGGCGGGGGATGTAGCCGATGTGATCCAAATGCGCGTGCGTCAGAACCAGCCACTGGATGCTCGAGGGCGGTATGGGCAAAGGATTCCAGTTGCGCAGGCGCAGGTCCTTGTCGCCCTGGAAGAGCCCGCAGTCGACCATCAAGCGCTCGCCGCCCGCTTCGAGGAGATACTTGGAACCCGTGACCGTTCCGGTTGCGCCGAGGAATGTCAAAGTTGCCATGGTGTGTCAAGCAGCGGGCAGCGGTAGGAATTTGAGTTCTGGCATCGGAAAATCCTTGACGTTGTCCGTGGCCAGGGCCAGATTGAAGTTGAGCGCGACCGCTGCGACAAAGGCATCAGGCAGGCTGAGAGTCCTCCCCTTGCGTTGCCAATCCCGCCTCAACTCCCCGGCGCGCCGCGCCGCCTCGCGACCGATCGCGACAAATTCCAGGCTTTCGATGAACTCGCTTGTAGCCTCGGCTTCCTCCGATCGCATGCCGGAATAAACTTCCGCCACATTTATCGCGGTGCAGGCCAACTCGTAACCCTGTTCGAGCAATGACCGAAGCAGTTCACGACGCCCCCGGCGCTGACGTAGAACGTCAATGATCACCGAGGTGTCGAGCAGAACGGTCATCCACGCCTCGAGCGGAGGCGGCGAGTAGACGCCAGGTCCGCCTCCCGACGTAATTTTTTGACCCAGGCTGCGGCCCCGCCAGCCTTTTCGATATCGGGATGGTCGGCAGGATCCCAGAGTGGCGCGTCTCTCGTCAGGATCGCCAGCAAGCGGCGGCGGCGGAGTTCCCGACCGGCCACTTCCGCGAGGAAGGCGCTGCGTTTCCGCTGGCCAACCAAGGCGTCAATCTCGGCGACCAAGCCTTCGGGAAGAATTACGTGGGTTCTATGTTGTCCCATAATTAATCCCCTGCCAATGGGACTTAGCGTAGCACTTTCCAGTTCAGACCGTCAACCTCTGCCGTCATCGTTCGGCCGCCAGCTTCGCCACGGGCCTCATATCACCACAGACTCCTGATACTCCCCAAATACCTGCCGCAATGCATCCGAAATCTCCCCTACCGTCGCGTAAGCTTTCACGGCGCGCAGAATCCCCGGCATCAGGTTACGGTCCGAGCGCGCTGAATCCTCAACTTCTCGGAGGGCCGCCTTGACTTTCGCCCCGTCACGGCGCGCCCGGAGGCCTACTAACCGCTCGACCTGCGCGCGCTCGATTTCCGGATCGATACGCAGAGTCGGAGGTGTGGCCGCGTCCGAGACGTAAGAATTTACTCCCACCACAACCCTCCTGCCGGATTCCACGGCCTTCTGGTATTCGAAAGCCGACTGCTGGATCTCGCGCTGGACGTATCCGGTCTCGATGGCGCGCAGGACTCCGCCCATGGCGTCAATCTTGCGCAAGTATTCCTGGGCAGCCTGCTCGATGTGGCCAGTGAGTGTCTCGAGGGCGTAAGACCCGGCCAGAGGGTCCACGGTGTGGGCCACACCGCTTTCGTGCGCGATGATCTGCTGGGTGCGCAGTGCCAGGAGCGCGGAGGTTTCGGTGGGGAGGGCGAGCGCTTCGTCGCGCGCGTTGGTATGCAGGGACTGCGTTCCGCCCAGGACGGCTGCGAGGGCCTGCAGGGCGACCCGTACGAGATTGACGTCCGGCTGCTGGGCGGTGAGTGTCGAGCCTGCCGTCTGCGTGTGGAAACGGAACATCCAGGAGCGGGGATTTTGTGCCGCGAATCGCTCACGCATCACACGGGCCCACAGCCGCCGCGCGGCCCGGAACTTGGCCACCTCCTCCAATAAATCGTTGTGCGCCGCCAAGAAGAAGGAAAGCCGCGGGGCGAAGGCGTCTACGTTGAGGCCGCGGCCCCGAGCGGCTTCGACGTAGGCGATGGCATTGGCGAGCGTGAAGGCCACTTCCTGGACGGCGGTTGAACCGGCTTCGCGGATGTGGTAGCCGCTGATCGAAATGGTGTTCCATTCCGGCGTGTGCTGGTGGCAGAAGGCAAAGATATCGGTGACGATCCGCAGTGCCGCGTGCGGGGGATAAATGTAGGTGCCGCGCGCAATGTATTCCTTCAGGACATCGTTCTGGATGGTGCCGGAGATCTTCGTGAGGTCTGCGCCCTGCTTCTCCGCCACCGCGAAATACAGCGCCAGCAGGATGGCCGCGGTAGCGTTGATGGTCATGGAGGTGGAAACGCGCTCGAGCGGAATGCCCGCGAAAAGGGTTTCCATATCCTCCAGAGAATCAATCGCCACGCCGACACGGCCCACTTCACCACGCGCCAGGGGATGATCGGAGTCGAGGCCGATCTGGGTGGGCAGATCGAAGGCCACAGAGAGACCGGCCTGGCCCTGGGAGAGCAGGTAACGGAAGCGCGCGTTCGACTCCTGGGCCGTTCCGAAGCCGGCGTATTGGCGCATCGTCCACAGGCGGCTCCGGTAACCGGTGGGATGGATGCCGCGTGTGAAGGGATACTCGCTGGGGAAACCCAGGTCCAGTTCCGGGTTCCATCCGGCCAAGTCTTCGGGTCGGTAGGATTCCTTCAGTTCCAGGCCGGACGCGGTCTGGAACTTTTTGTCGGCCTTGTCATCGTTCTGGGAATTCACGCTGGGAGCAGTTGACAGCTTATCGGAGGCAGGGAAGAGAACCGTACTTCGATTGCTTCGTTCGATTCCTCATGCCCTACAACTTCAAATCCTATCGCACGCTGCGGGCTTTCAGAAAGGAGTACAGGCAAAAGATGAACAGCAGTCCCGTGAAGCCCGCCAGCAGTCCAAAGCGCACCAAACCCACCGAGGGCATCCGCTGATAGTCCTGCCACTCCGCGAAGGAAACTCCGGCTCCGGCCACGGTCAAAACCAGAAAAACCAGGCCGACCAACATGTGGAAAAGGCGCTCCGCGTGGCGCAGCCAGCGGCCCAACAAGTCGCCGAGCTTGCTCAATATCCTACCTCGATCGCCAGGTTGTCGCTCACACCTCCGTACCCAAGTATCTTAGGAAGGAAACAAGAGACAGTCAAATTCTGCCTTTAACCCTCACGACCTAAGGCCCGTGGCCCTCAGCCAGCTTTCAGGTCCGATGTGCAGGCTGGGCAACGAACGGCTTTGAGGGGAATCGCGGTAAGGCAGAATGGGCAGTCTCTCGCCGTTGGAGCCGCCGGCGCCGGCGCTGCCCTCAGGCGATTGACCTGCCGGACGAGCAGAAAGACAGCAAAGGACACAATCAGGAAATCAATCACGGTGTTGGCGAAGAGGCCGTAGTTCAAGGTGGGAACGCCAGCGGCCTTGGCCTCGGCCAGCTTGGTGTAAGCGCCTTCACCGAGGTTGATGAACATGTTGGAGAAATCGACTTTTCCCAGAACCAGCCCAATAGGCGGCATGAGGATGTCGGCCACAAATGAAGTGATGATTTTGCCGAAGGCGGCCCCGACGATGATCCCCACGGCCATGTCGAGAACGTTTCCACGCATCGCGAATTCTTTGAATTCTTTGAACATATGCGGTCTCCTTGGGTCAGGGTTGATCCGGACTCCTCTCGGCGCGGCGAAGCGCAGATCCCGAAAGGGAATCCGACGAGTGCCTCGGACGCGCGTCCGGTCGCGCGTCGGATTATACCAATGTCTGCGGCCAACCGCGCTGCAGCGCGGCGAGTTGCTCCCGGGTCAGGTCCGAGCTCTGGTGGAGGCTGCCAGGGTGCCGGCC
>JAIQGB010000278.1 GCA_020072905.1 Terriglobia bacterium
AGGCTGCGGCAGACGCAGCGACGGGAGTCTCGAACGGAATCCAGGACATAATCACTCAAATCTCTCCCATCGGCCCAGGCTGCGGCTGTTTGCCCTGAGGCAAGACACGGGGCAGCCAATTCCTATCCCTTCCAGGTCCGTCGGCCGATCCCCCTTTTCGGACTGGGGGCGGTTCTTCGTCGCGCCCTGCGCGCCGCCCCTTACGCTTGGCGTGAGCCGATTTCCTTCCGGTGGGTAGGCCCGGTCTGCCTCGGTACGCGCCCGGTCCCCTTTGTGCTATCCTTCCCCGCAGACAGTTCTTCTTGCCGCGCCAAGCCCGAGCCGGGATCTGCGGGCGCGCGGAATGAACTATGAAGCGTCCCTCCAAGCCCGGGATCTCCGGAGCGACACGATTCTTTCGCAAGTACCGCCCCGGGTTGGTCATCAGCGGCGTGGTTTGTGTTCTCAGCCTGGGGCTCTACGTTGCGGTCTACATGGTTCCGCATCCCATTCCCGCCCTCAATTTTCTGGCCGACATCGAGCTGCGGACGCTCGATGCGCGCTTCCAACTCCGCGGGTCGCGCCCGCCCGGGCCGCAGGTGGTCATTGTGGCGATCGACCAGAAGAGCCAGGATGTACTCGGCCGCTGGCCGTTTCCGAGGAGCAACTTCGCCGAGGCCGTCGACGTCCTTCGCGAGGCTGGGGCCCGCGTCATCGCTTTCGACGTCAATTTCCCCCAGGAGGACCAAAACTCAGCCTTGCAGGCGCTCCGGACGGTGCGCGCGCAGTATAAGAAAATGGGCGCGCCCCACTCCCCCTTCGACGCCAAGCTCAAAGCCCTTGAAGCCGATGCCGACAACGACAAGAAATTTGCCGAAGCTCTCTCCCGCTCCGACAATGTCATCCTGGGGTACTTCTTCCTGCCCAAGGAGGAACTGAATGCCCAGAACCAAGCTCTGGTGGGCGAGTTCATGAATTACCTGTCCTTCCAGGCCTATCCCCAGATCATCAACCCTCAATATGCCAGCAAGTTTGAAGGGCGCGAGTACGCTGGCCTTTCTCCGAACCTGCCCATCTTCGCCATGTACGCGAAGAACTTTGGCTACTACAACGTCCTTCCGGACCCGGATGGGGTTGTCCGCCGTGAGCCGGCGATCTTCAAATTCCAGGGTAGTTTCTACCCTTCGCTCGACGTGGCCGCGGTGCTGGCGTACCTGAACCGGCCGCCGGAGGAGGTCAGCGTCTTCTTCAATCGAAACGGACTGGAACGCATCAACATCGGGTCCCTGGTCGTCCCGACGGACCAGCAGGGATTCGTGCAGATTGATTATCATGGGCGTTCGGGAACGTTCCCCACTTACTCCCTCTCCGATGTGGTCCAGCGGAAGATTCCTTCCGGGGCGTTTAAGGACCGCCTGGTTCTGATCGGCCCCACGGCGACGGGCATCGCGGATATGGCCGTGACGCCTTTCCAGACGGAGGCCTTCCCCGGCGTGGAGGTTCACGCCAACTTTATCGCCAATGTCCTTGAGAACCGCTTCATCCGGCGCGGCCTGCGGGAGAATCTGATTGACCTGGGTTTCATACTGCTCTTCAGTCTGGCGGCGGGCGTCCTGTTGAGCGTCGTCCAGCCGACGCGCGCGACGGTGGTCTTGGTGGTCTCGTTGGGCCTCTTCCTGTGGCTCGCCTATCACCTCTTCGCCACCGAGCGCATCTGGATCGCGGCGTTCCTCCCCACAGCTACCCTCACGGTCAATTACGCCGCCATCGTCAGCTACCGTTTTTTCTTCGAGGAACGCGAGCGGAAGAGGGTACACGGTGCCTTCGCGCAGTATGTCGCGCCGAGCGTGATCAAACAGCTCCTCGATCGCCCCGAGCTCATGCGCCTGGGGGGCGAGGAGAAGGAACTGACCGCGATGTTCAGCGACATCCGGAACTTCACGGGGATCGCCGAGACCATGACGCCCGCAGCCCTGGTTGATCTGCTCAACGAACACCTCTCCGAGATGACTGAGGTCATCTTCTCCCATTGGGGAACCCTCGATAAGTACATCGGCGATTCCATTATGGCTTTCTGGGGCGCCCCCTATCCCCAAACCGATCACCCTGAACGCGCCTGTCAGGCCGGGCTGGAAATGCTCCGCACTCTGAAGAAGGCGCAGGCCCGCTGGCAGGCGCAGGGCAAGCCGAACCTCAATATCGGAATCGGCATCAACACCGGCCCGATGCTGGTCGGCAACATGGGCTCGAAGCGGCGGTTCAATTTCACCGTGATGGGAGATAACGTCAACCTGGCCTCCCGGCTCGAAGGTCTCAACAAGACGTTCGGCACGCGCCTGATAGTCAGCGAGACCACTTACCAGTCCGTGCAGAAGAAAATACTGGGGCGCGAACTCGACTGGATTCGCGTCAAAGGCAAGGCGCGGCCCGTCACGATTTATGAACTTCTGGACGCGACGGAAGATGGCAAGAACCTGCGCGACCTCGTAGACCGTTTCCATCGGGCTCTGGAAGCCTACCGCGCCGGCCAATGGGGCACGGCGATGGAATTGTTCGGGGGGATTCTGCGCGACTATCCCGATGACGGCCCCACGCGGGCCTTTATCCAGCGCTGCTGGGAATTCCACCAGCAGCCGCCCGAGGGCGACTGGGACGGCGTCTACGTGATGATGGAGAAGTAGTCCGGTAGTCCCCGCCGATCAGGCCGGGAAGTCCCAAAAACCAGCGGATTCCAGCAACGCCGGTGTTCCCTCAGGCCGCCTTGGCGCTCCGTTCCGGCGCAATCGCGTAAATGACCGCGGCGCCGGCCACCCCTCCGGCGGTCATCATCACCCAAGCGAGATCGTAGCTACGGTAGGTATCGAAGATCCTGCCGGCGAGCCAAGGTGCGAACCACTGGCCCAGCGAGTAACCCATAATGATGAGGGAAAGCAGCTTGCCGAGAGCGCCCAGGCCGAAGCACTCGGCCGTGACCAGCGGGATCAACATATAGTCGGCGCCCATCGCGAAGCCAAAGATCAGCACGAAGGACCAGAGGGCGAGCCGGCTGGGCGCAAGATAAAGCAGGGGGATGGCCAGGGCGAGCAGAAGATAGAAAAGCGCCATGACATTCTTCTTGGCATAGCGGTCGGCGACGTAGCCCACAACGACCCGGCCCGCCAGACTGGCGAGGAGTAGCCCGCTGGCGAAGCGGGTCGCCTGGGCCGTCGTGTACTCATAGTCTTTGAGAAACAGGATGAGGTGCTGCGACACGGTGCCGATGGCGCCGATCGTCAGGGTCGTTCCGGCCAAGATGAGCCAGAAGTTTAGGGAGCGCACCGCCGCCCCGGTCGGAAACGACCGGGCACGGCCATCGTCCAGGACGCGGGACGAATCCTCCGTGCCGTCCGGGAAGAGGCCGAGTTCCTTCGGCGCCGAACGCGTGACCCACTGCGCAACGGGAAAGAGCACCACGAGAATGAGCACGCCAATGATTTGGAAAGCGCGCCGCCAGCCGTAGCTCGCAATGAGCGAACCCATCAGCAACGGCGCCACTGCGCCGCCCAGTCCCAGGCCCAGATACGCCGCGCCCATCGCGCGGCCACGCTTCCCGCGGAACCAGTTGGCGATCAGCACCTGGTTCGGAATCGGGCCGGCCAGGACGTAGCCGATGACTTCGGTGACGCACAACACGTAATACTGCCAGAGCTGTGACATCCATCCCATGAGGACCAGCGAAAGCCCTACAAAGCCGATGCCCAGGCGAATCACCTGCCGCGGCCCGAAGCGGTCGATCAGCACACCTGCCAGGAAGCCGAGGGCCAGCCCCACCACCACAAAACCGTACAGAAAACCCTGCGTGACTTGCGCCCGGGTGAACCCGAGGGATTCGACCAGCGAGGGATAGAACACCGGGAATCCGTAATAGACGATCCCCACGGTGAAAAACAGGTTCAGGAAAGCGGCGAACGTAACCCACCAGCCGTAAAAGATGGGAGCGGATTTTGCGGGGGCCGTGTGGGGGGGCGTCATGCCAGAACCGAAACTCGCCATCTCCTCCGAGTTTCGAATTTCCAGTTTCGAGTTTCGAGCGGTTAGCCGAATTCCGGGCCCAGGATGGCGCAGACCAGTTCGGGATTTCCGGGATGCGCATTGGGGCCGCGATACATCCGCGTCAGTGGTCGGGAGAGTTTGAATTCGCGCGAGTGCAGCAGCCTGACGGCCACGGAATTTTCTTTCAGAACGTCGGCGAAAACGGCTTCGCGCACCGACCGGTGGAGGAACTCGTCCAGCAGTTCCCAGGCGGTCGGTTCGTCCCAGGCGACCCAGGGGCCGAGGTGATCGGCCCGCGTGCCTCCGCGGCCGAGCGCGTAGCCGCCCAGTTCGCCGTGCAGCTTGACGGCCAGCGTAAAGTCCGGCGCGTCGGGATGGATCGAGCGCAGGAGTTGACTGCGGTCCGCGCCGAAGACTTCGCGGTCCATTTCCAGAATCCTGTCGAAATCCGGCAAGGTTGTAGGCGGGAGAGAGGTGAGGCTGCCCGGCTCGCGCTGCAGGATCCAGCGCTCGATATCGTATTCGGCGACGAACCCCAGCTTTTCGTAAATCGGCCGACCCTGGGGTGTTGCGTCCAGCTTCAGGGTGGGAACACCGATGGAGTCGAGGTATTCAATGGCCTTTGCGAGGAGCTGCGTCCCGATGCCGCGGCCGCGGTAGGCGGGATCGACGAGCACCATGCCGATCCAGGCGAACCGCTGCTCATAAACGATGGTCGTGACCGATCCGACGACCTGTCGGTCCCACTCGGCGACAAAACAGCCCAAGGGGCTCGCCTGCAAGAGCCGCTCCCAGTCCGCGGGCGTCTGGTTCCAGCCGGCGTACTCCTTGAGGCGCATCCCGTCCGGGATGTCGTCCTCGTCCATCAACCGCATCTGCATCGACATGGCACTATACGCTTCGGGGAGCGAACGCGTCCTCTTAATCAGCCAGGTGCTCCATGACTTGGCCCCATTGGCCCGGGCACCAGGCTGCCATCTCGGCGAGATTAGTCCCGCTCCTCCACCCAAAACGCCCACCCAGATCAAGGACCCAGGCGATCAGCCCTTCCTGGGGATGGAAGAGCAGGTGGTGCAGCGCCTTCTCCGTTTTGCTGCCGGCTCGCATGGCGAATTCGCCGTCCGGCAACTGGAACAGCGTGTGCATTTGAAAGTTGGAGGCGCCACGCAGGAGATATTCAGCCGCGATCCTTCCGGAGTTGATGTCGCCCGTGGCGCTGAGCGGGAGCGCCTCCCAGCGCTTCGCCCCACCGCCCGCCACGCACAGGAACTTCTCGAGCACCGCCAGATTTCGGTCGCTCAGGTCCGGCCCGCCATACGCGACCCCCACTTTATTCTCAAACTGCTTCACCGGGTCGAACAGCCGGTTTGCGTAGATGAAGAAATCCGCGCGGTCGTCTCCCGGCGGCACGGCATGGACAGATTCCAGCATGCGGAGCTGAAAAGCATCTTCGAACAGCGCGTTGAAGATCTTGAGTCCCACGCAGACTTTTCCCGGCGCCGCGCCGTGAATCAGACCGGGAACTCGTGCCAGCCATTCGAGGATTTTGGCCTGCTGGGTGGCGCGCTCGGAGCCCGCCAGCGTCGGGCTGAAGTCCTTTTCGAGCGGCATCGGCTCGTCGCGGTGATGCCGGCTCCAGACGTCGACGAGCGCCGCTGTCGTGTAAGTGTATTCCTCTTCCTTCCAGAAGTCTTCCTGCGGCGTGGGCAGATGGTACTTCACCGAGGGGACGATGCGCATGTCCGCCCCGTCGCCGACGCTCAGGGCCTCGTCGAACAGTCGCAGGTAGGCGTCGAATGTGTCAAACCAGCCGCGCCCCTTCCAAGTGACCGTCCAGCCCTCCACGCCGCTGCGGCCCCGGATGTGCTCGACCTGCATCCGCGTCCCGGGGATGGCCCAGGCGCTCATCGTCTGTTCGCCGGCTTGGTTCTGCGCGATCAGGGTCTTCAGGACGACGAAGCCGAGCCCCGCCTCGGCATCCTTCTCCACTTGATGCCGGGCGAGGGAGAGTTGCCCGGAAGCCTTGCCGAAAGGATTCTTGATCCGACGGCCGCCATAATCGCTCGTGAGGTCGAC
>JAIQGB010000279.1 GCA_020072905.1 Terriglobia bacterium
ATCTGGGGGCCGGATTTTGCCTGCATCATGATTGTGTTCACGGAATCAGCATTCGCGGCATTGACGCCGAGCACTTTCCGCTTGGCGGTTGAAATCGGAAGCAGAATCACATCGTCTTGGTCCTGCCCCTGGGACGACTGACCTTTGGGGGTAAGCACGCCGACGACGGTGAAGGGTACGTTCTTGATACGGATCGTCTGGCCGATGGGGTCGGCGCCGCCGAACAGATTGTCCACCGGTGTCTTGCCGAGCACCGCGACCTTGTTCGCGGCATCCACATCCTGTTGGGTAAACTCAAGCCCGTCAGCAACGGAGAAATCGCGGATCGTCAGATAGTCGGGAGTAACGCCGTAGATGACCGTCGCCCAGTTGTTGTTTCCGTTGACCACCTGGGCTCCTCCACGTACCAAGGGCGCCGCCAGTGCGACGTCCGGGCACTGCGCCGCAAGTTCCTTTGCATCCGCTTCAGACAACGTCACCGCATTGCCACTGCCCAGGCGCAGCCCGGAGCTGGTCGTGCTCCCCGGCATAACGATGATGATGTTGCTGCCGATGCTCGCGATCTGCTGCTGAATACGCTGCGTGGCGCCGGAGCCTATCGCTACGGTGGCGATCACGGAGGCGACGCCGATCACAATGCCCAGCATGGTCAGTGCCGAGCGGAGCTTGTTCATCGTCAGCGCTCGGAACGCAATGCGCAGGGATGACTTGAACTTTTTCATTGCGCCACCTCGGCGGGGATGCGGAAATCAACCCGACGCTCGCCGGCATTCTTGGGGTGGAGGACCGGCGCGTCGCTGACGATGAGCCCATCGCGGAAGCCGATGATTCGATCCGCGTGCGCGGCGATCTCATCCGAGTGTGTGACCAGGACGATGGTGATGGCCTGAGTGAGGTTCAGCCGCTGGAAGATGCTCATGATTTCAGCGCTGGTGCGCGAGTCGAGCGCACCCGTGGGCTCGTCGGCAAGGAGGATTTCCGGCTTGTTGATCAGCGCGCGCGCGATCGCCACCCGCTGTTGCTGGCCGCCCGAGAGCTGCGTGGGAAAACTATGCTCGCGGCCGGCCAGGCCGACTAAGGTCAGCGAGTGCTCGGCCTGCTCGTCCGCATCCGGCGTATCATTATCCTTGTACAACAGAGGCAACTCCACATTCTCCAGAGCGCTCATGCGGGGTAGCAGGTTGAAGTTCTGAAAGACGAAGCCGATCTTCTGGTTCCGTATCTCGGCGAGCTGGTCGCGATCCAGGCTTTCAACCGGAATACCGTCCAGCAGATAACGGCCCGAGGTTGGCTGGTCAAGGCAGCCCAGGAGATTCATGAAAGTGGATTTGCCCGAGCCAGATGGCCCCATAACAGCCACGTACGAGCCCCGCTCGATGGCAACGGTGACCCCCACCAGAGCATTCACGTCCACTTCTCCGAGCCGGTAGATCTTCTTGAGGTTTTGGACGTCGATAAGCGGTGCCACTAATTCCTCCCCGAAACCTTAGAACCCGGGCCCGCGACGCCCGCCGCTGGCGCCTGGAGCCGAAGGTGAACTCGCAGTGGGTGTACTCGCAGCCGTAGTAAATCTCGCCACAACCTGGTCTCGTTCGTGCAGGTCACCTTCGGTCACGGCGGTGTACTTGCCGTCCGAGAGCCCAAAGGTAACCGGCACCGCTTGGGGCTTTCCGCCTCGCACGACATATACCTGCTGCTTGTTCGCGGGTGCCGCCGGGAGGCCGAGCTGCGTCAGCACCGCCGCGGATGGATGGACTCGCAAGACAGCGTTCGGCACCTTGAGCGCGTCATCCAGCTTTGCGGTCAGGATGCGGGCATTGGCCGTCATCCCCGGGAATAGTTTGAGATCAGGATTCGCAACGGTGATCACAACATCGTACGTGACCACGTTCTGTACATTGATCGGCGCCTTGCGGACGACCGAGACTTGCCCATGGAAGGTAGTGCCGGGATAGGCATCGACAGTGAATGTCGCTTTCTGGCCGCCGCTGAGGTTGCCGATATCGGACTCGTCCACGTTGGTGTCGAGCTGCATTTTCGTCAGGTCTTGCGCGATCTCGAAAATCGTAGGGGCTGCGAAGGAAGCGGCTACGGTCTGGCCCACATCCATGCGGCGCGCGATGACTGTTCCGTCGACGGGAGCCGTGATCCGGGTGTGCGCAAGGTTGATCTTGGCCTGCTCGAAGACCCCTTCTGCCTGGCGCTCTTGGGCTTGCGCTGAACTCAACTGGGCCTGCGCCACACGGACCTGAGCCTGTGCCGACTGGATCGTCTGCTTGGACGCTTCAATCTGGGACTGGTCGGCCGCCACCTGGGCTTCAGCGGCATCCAGGGTAGCCTTGGCCGAGTCGTGATCCTGCTGGGAAATAATTCCCTCCTTGAACAGGCTGTCTTGCCTTTGCCACTGGTTCCTCGCGTTGAGCGCGGTGGCCCGGTCCTTGGCCAGTACGGACTCCACGCCCTTTTCACTCGCGACCGTCCCCGAAAGGTCGGCGTTCGCCTTTTGGACCTGTGCCGCTGCTGTGATGGCCGCGGAGTGGACAGAGCCCAGCGCTGCCTGGGCCTGATCGACCTGCGTCTGGAACACTTGGGGGTCGATCTCCGCGACAAGCTGGCCTTTTGTTACTTTGGTGTTGAAGTCGGCGTAAAGCGCTTTGATGTTGCCCGACACCTGGCTGCCGACCTGCACATTGACAACGGCGTTGAGCGTGCCTGTGGCCGTGACGCTTGACTGCACCAGCCCCCGTTCGACCGGCACGGTCTCGTAGCCAATCGCGTTCTGCGAATGGATCCGCCACAGTTCTACTCCGACGGCCAATGCGATGACGACGCCTGCTATCAAAGCCCACTGGGTCCAGCTTCTTCGGGGCCGCTTCTCGATAGGTACCGGGCGAGATGAAACCGGCTGGGGTGGGGCGAGGGGCTTCGCATCGATCTGATCTACTGCCGCGACACCGACCTCATCTACTGCTGTGGCCATAAGTCACAACTCCTTGGCTTTTTTCCTGGCTTGTAGGGTCGTCTTCCGGTTCGCCACACTCACTTCGAGCTGCCGCAGCTGCGTTACAATCTGCTCCGACTTGAACCACTTCTTTGGCATGACCGGAGTTGCTCCGCAGGTGAATTCCCTCTCACTTCCCCTGGTACAAAAACCCCCTGTCACGTCCGGGATATGAGGTCATTTCCACACTTCAGTAATTGGCTCGGCATTACTATCGCCGGAATTGAGTGGGGGCAATCCGAAGTTGTCTTCAATTGTCCTCAGAACGCTGTAATGAGTATATGTTTTTGTAATCTCTCCGGGCTTCACCATATCTCCCAGGAAAACGGTATAGATTCGCTCGGTCTTCTCGAACCACTGTGACTCGTCGAAGGTGACAATGACGAGAGTTCCCTTCATCTTCTCGTCCAGGGGAAACGAGTCCTTTAGGAATTTGTTTAGCCAACTCGAAGCTTTCCTCAATTCTCTCCCAGGTAGCAGGACGGGATCGTGCCCGTCGTCGTCCGCGTTTGGGCTGTAGAACATGTATCGAGGGAGAGCATGCTTCTTCGGGTCGCTTCTGAAGTCTTCGACGTCAGCTACAAATCTGTTGTGCGGGTCCTTGGTGGAGACGGATACTACGTTGCCGAAGCTTTCTTGCTGAATCTTCGCAAAACTCAAGAACGGGACGTGCTTTCGGGAATATTTCCCACGGTCACCGAGAAAAGGTTGGGGTTGGGACGGGTAATCCTCAGCGTAGTTCTTCCAATCCAGGAAATCAGCGATGGTCCGATGGCCATTGTCGTCGGGGAGAGTAATTTGGTCGTTGCTTCGAACGCCAAACAAGCTCCCGGCAACCATGGCCAGATAATTGGGATAGGACGGGTGAATCAAAGCCTTGAAGTTGCTGAAGCTAGCTCCCGTCTCTGCTAACTGCGCCAAGAAGGGGTCTTTCATAGCCGCACTGTAATTCTGGTTTTCCAGCACGATAATCAGCACACGATCGAAATGCTTCCCAGCACTCACAACGAGGGCAGGGGCTGGGGCTGGCGCTGGAGCTAGCGCTGGGGCTGGTGGTGGGACTGGCGCTTGGGCTTGGGGTGAACTGCCCGCAACAGTCGGAACCAGAGTCACCGACTTCAACTGATCCAGCTGAGTCAGCACAATCTGCCAGCGAGCCGTGTCCTTTTTCGTCTCGAAGGGAGCGGAGAGGTCGGAATAGAAGGTTAGGATGTTCGCCCGCAGGTCTGTGGTGGTCAGATCGAACTTCCGCTCCGACAGCTCGGCCAGCAACTTGGCATACGTGTCGTCGGTCAGCGAGTATTCCCCTGCCTTGGTCATGTTGCCATCATCCAAATCACGATTGGGAACCAGGAGTACATCCGCGTGTATTTGTTCGAGAAAGGCCCGGTATTGATCGACGGTCGTATTGATGCTCTTGAAATACAACTCCTCGGTTTGCGGGGTAGGGTTCTTGAACGCCATGGCCTTGAAGGGGCCAATTTTCGGAAAGTAGTGCAAGCCCGTTGCCATGAACCGGACCCCGAATCCGGGCTTCTGGTAGTCCTTTCCCCACTCCTTTTCGTATTCGGAGCGCGAAAGCCGGTACAGGAACTTTCGTTTCGCGAAAGTAGGCATCTCGCGCGTCATGTCCTTCTTGTGGGTCCGCAGGGCGACCTGGGTCATTTCCGGAATCAACCGACTGATACAGAAACGATACGAACCGATCGCCAGGTCCGAGTGCGGAAGCACGTCGTTCAACTCCACTCCGTAAACGACTGGAAAGACCCGCTTCAGCAGGGACTTGGAAACTTTAAACCCGATGAAATCGTGGTACTGCTCCGACGTATAACGATTCTTCGCCACCTGGACCATGTCGAACCCGAACTCGGTCTTCAGATGGGCCGTCTTGTCCTGCGCATACTTGACCGATTTGCCGTACTTCGCCCGTAGCTTCGGATAATTGACCGCAACGGCCAAGTTGACAGCTGGGTGGCCGGTAATATCCGCTGCATAGTGGGATAGAGCACCCAGGGCGAAGGCGTACTCGTTGGCATCCTGGCTCTGCAGCCGTAGCTCCCGAACGAAGTCTCCGCTGCGAACGTAATGCACCAGGTTGCTGAATTCCGCGCTGCCGAAGGGGTAGTAGCCGAGGTCCTGGATGACGGCGCCTCCATAGGCGTAGGCATGCGCCTCCTTGAGTTGGTCCTCCGACATCCCCGGAAATCGCTTCAGCAGGAGGGGGCGGATCTCAGCGGTCCAGAGCAGGTCAACGATTTCCTCGTGCGTGAGAACGGAGTATGCAAACAAGCCGCCGCCGCACATCAGCAGGACACTGAGGACGAGTGCAACAACTGGCGTTCTTCTCATGCTCCGTTCTTCCTTAACGAGGGTGGACCCGGAATTCCCGCGCCAGACGCGCGTCGCGTCTGGCGCGGTTGTTGTTTTCGTTCAATGCCCTGCAGCTCTCCCCATGGGTCGCTTACAACCGGTCGAACGTTCGCCCACCCGCGGGAGAGTATTTCGTCAGCGCGCTGTCCAAGCCCTGAGCCGCCCGAGGAGTGCGCACCGTGCCGTCGATCAGAATTTCTTTTGCGGTCACCCTGCGTCCATAGACCTTTTGGTTATCATCTTTATCTTGCTTGTACACGGCCCCGTCGAGCGACGCCCCGCCAAACAAGCCCCGTGAGCGCGAGTAGCTGAGAATCTCCGCATGGAGTTGAGCATCGGTCGCGCCTTCCGCGGAACGACCCACCGGGCCGGCCGCTACGGATAATTCCGCGCCCAGCTTGACGCTGTCCTGAACCAGTTTTTTCATGCCTTCGGGGTTCATCACCAGGAAGACGACGTCGGTCGCCTTACCGCCGATCTGAAATCCCACGCTCGCGCCGCCCATGGTGAACATGGAGGGGGCATCCCACTGACCGTTCCCGCCCTTGCGGCACACCATCACACCGCGTCCATAAGTGCCACCAAATCCCAAGGCGAACTTCACCTCAGAAGGAACGATGCCCACACACACGGCTTTGTCCAGCAAATCATGAGGAATGCCCTTGTCGGGAGTCCCCATGATCTCGTTGACAACGTTGGTTGCCTTTT